>JBBQDY010000192.1:0-6428 GCA_038320155.1 Cytophagales bacterium | reverse complement strand
GCACCAATTGAACCCCTCCTTGTTTAGCAAATTGATCTGCTAGATCTAGCAATGAATGTGTAGCAAACCAAATGTGGTCTAAGGATACATAGAGGGATAGCTCTTCCCTGCCTATGAATTCTTTTTTTAAGTATTGGAGAAGTAAGGTAGTCTTACCGACTCCCCTAGCACCCGTAATTCCAATCAAACGTATGTTCCATTGGATATCCTCCATCAGACTTCTCTGAAATTCCAAATCTGTTTTAGAGAGAAGCTTTCTATATAATTCGTGGAGTATTTGCATTATTGTTTATAATGGTATACAAAAATAGCAAATTTGTGTATATCGTACTATACGATTATTAAATTGGACACTTGATGTTTTTCGGTTGCGGGTTGTGGGTTGTCGGTTTCCCAAATGTCAGTGGTAATTTGGAGGTTGAAAGACTGCTAACTAAGAATCGAACAAAGCTTCGCCCTTTCACTCACATCCAAAACCATTTTCGATTGAGCTTAATCTATTTGTAAGATTGTCTTTATCTATTTAAAGGTCATTGATTGGGATGCTTTGCTATTCTCTCACCGACATAAATGACTGAGTAATAAATTTACTCGGTCTATTTTAAATTGCAAATTACCATAGAAAATGATGGTGCTCACTTTTACAAAATTCCACAAACTGCATTTGAACCCATTCACAACTGACTATTTTCAAAAAAAAGTGATACAAATTATTGATAATGATTTATTTAAAGAATAATTTATTTTAATTTATACTTCGATTATTGAGAGCATTATTATTTTCCGATAAAGGGTTAAGTATTTTTTAAACCTGAATTATTGTTTTTTATAACTTCTAAATTTTTAGATTATGAGTCAAAAAGAAGAACCTGAGCCATTTCAGATCGGCCTTTGTCTGGCTGGTGCTATTTCAGCAGGAGCATACACGGCTGGAGTGATGGATTATTTAATTGAGGCACTTGAGATATGGGAGCAAAAGAAGCTTGAGCTTTCACCAGATCAGGTTCCTTCCCATCTTGTAAGTATTCCCATCATAGGAGGGGCGTCCGCCGGGGGTATGGCAGGAATGATACTGGGTACTGCGCTTCAGCAACGATTCGATCCTGTGAGGGGCGTGTCTGATTCAGGAAATTCATATAAAAATAGCGTTCCTCATAACCTGCTTTACCATGCTTGGGTGGATCAATTAGAGGCAGATAACCCCAAGAAATTTCCTGGTATGATAGATTATCTCTTGGATTGCGGGGACATATCCGAAGCGGGAAACATTCAGAGTCTATTAAACTCCTCATTTGTAGGCAAAATTGCTAATAAAGTAATCGAAGCTCCCAATGGATACCAGGCTGTAACCCGCAATTACATTCCCGACCGTCTAAAAATTTTTGTAACTGTCACTAATCTAATGGGAATGGAATTCCCTATAGATTTCAATGCAGGCAATGGAAACATCATTAATTATCTCGTACAGGATCATAGAGATTATGGGTGTTTTTACTTTTCGGATAAAAATATAATCCCCAGTACTGGTTGGGAACGCGTTGATTTTTCGAATCCTGGAATGTTAGAGCGATATAAGCTAGCGGCGATGGCTACAGGTGCGTTTCCTGTAGGGTTAGCACCCGTAAAATTAAGACGGCCTACTAGTTATTTAACTGAGTTGGGCTGGCTAAAGCATGTTTGGGGGAATAAGACATCAGACTCAGCACTTGACTATGACTCGGTAATGGTGGACGGGGGAATGTGCAATAATGAGCCCTTCGAAAAGGTAAGAGAGGAGCTCAATATACAAACAGGGATAACAGATGAAGTAAAAAACCAGAGTTATAAGGATTTCAAAAGCACAGTCCTGATGATCGATCCATTTCCTAGCAGGTCAAGTTTGGCAAAACCAGCCGACAACCTATTGGGCTATGTTGGGAACTTGGTAAATGCCCTAGTCAGCCAGGCCCGCATAAAACCTGAACATCTAAGCAATGCGCTACTATCAGATAAAGCTGGTCAATTTCAGATTTCACCGATCCGTTATACTTACGGAACAACAGGAGAGGTGAAAGTCGAAGGGGCAAAAGCAATTGCCTGTGGAAGTCTGGATGGCTTTGGGGGATTTTTTTCAAAGAAATTTAGGATGCATGATTTCTTTTTAGGAAGGGCAAACTGTGAGAAATTTCTTCGGGATCACTTTACTGTTAAGAAGGACGCAGGAAATCCAATCTTTGATCAAGGATATAGTATGCTCAGCGAGCAAAGTAAGAAACTATTTACTTCAGAGACCGACGGGGGACTTCAGATTATTCCGATTTTCACTAAAAAAACCGCTACACCCTACTTTCCGGTCTGGAAGGACTCTAGTAGCTCTTGGCCAAAAATTAAATGGGAAGAGGTAGAGGTGTATCGCCCCAAAGTAAAAGAGCGGATACGTAAGTTGATACTAAACTTAGCAAATCTAAATAGTAAAGATCATTTGTTGCTTTGGGCTGGTTCAAAGATATTCCTCACACCTAAGTTGACGAATCTGGTGATGGACACGCTAGCTGATTCACTGAGTGATCACAGACAGCTGAGGGAGCGATGAAAAGCCGGGCTATTGTAATCTGGGTCGTAAGTATCTTTGTGCTTGGGATGATGGGAGCATTGCTCTTCAACCAATCAAATAGAAACCAAGAGCAGCTGGATCAGCAGGCATCCCGCAACATTCTGCTAGTAAGAGAGGGGCTTTTTCATTCTGAAGAAGCATTGAAAACTGAGGTTAGAAGCTATATCACTTACCAACTTATTCTTTCATCGAAAACGTATTCTGGGCTTGAATGTAAGAAAAACGCTGCAGAGCAACAAAATAGAGATGCAACAAAGTTTAAATTCGAGATTCAAAATACAAGTCCCTCCATTGGAGAAGAAACAATATTTGGCAATAGCCTGAAGCTCCAAGGCTTTTCTTTAGATCAAAGTATAAAAGAATTGATACAAGAAACTGATAAAGAAATTCCTGAAATAATAAAAGAATATCTTGATGATGACGCTTGTAGGGTGTGGCTACCTAAGGATAAATATTCTGAATTAAATAACTCATTATTAGCAGCAATTGTACCTTATGAGATATGGTTTAAGGATTGGATGGACAATAAGTCCTTCTATGATTATTTAGTATTAGTAACAGATAGTAGCAAGATACTCTATCCGGATGAACTGAAAGGAACCTATATTCTGGAACAAGATAAAAGTCTGAGCAGCACGTTTCCGCGAGGAAATGTCAACAAATTTGAAACCCATCTGACTTCAGAAGAATACCAAGGATACATCACCCGACTTAAAAATGGGAATCAGAACATCTGGGTGGCGGGACTGAAGAAAAAGTCAGACCTAGTCCGTGCAGCTTTTCGGGTGGATTATAATTTGTTAACAGTTATTATCCTGATTTTGGTACTCTTATTCCTAAGTCTTCCGATTATTTCTTTTTTGGATCTATCGAAGGGGGATGTGCTGACTATGGGTAAAGTATATAGAATTGGTGTTTCCCTGTTACTGGTATTTATCTCATTTGGCTGGTCAATAGGGTATTTTTCACAAAAGCCGGTCGCTTTACATTCCGAAAAACCTATATCGGATAGCATCAAACAAAGTTTAGATAACAGTTTTACATATGCTGTCCGTCAACTAAAGAAAACCGATTCCAGAACGTCAGATAAAATTGAACTTCATGAACTCTTAACAGCAGATAAAAAAGGTGATGTTACGAATCTGCAAACAGATTTATATTCAATAAAAGCGGACAGTTTAGATTATAGTTTTATTAATATCTCTCACAGGCGATATTTTCAATATTTTTTTAAAAACTCTGATAAAAATCAGAAAGAACTGTATCTAGAAAGGATCTTCTCCCAGAAAGACGGTAAGCCGGAGCAAATTATCAGCATGAAATCTACGTCGGAAGAAATAGGTGTAATTACCTTTAATCTGCAAGATAAAATTAAATTATCCTCCGAGAGACGATTTCTATTGGTAAAATCGGAGGGTGAGGTAATCTATTCGAGCAATAAATTTGAGTTTTTATTTCCCAACATCAAACCTGCTCTATCCTCTGAAAAATGGGATGAATTTCAGTCGATTATCAAAAATAACAAATCAGATCTAGATCAGGAATGGCAACTCGGTGTGCATCTAAACGGACAGGAATATCTGGCTCTAATCAGTCGCTTCTCACTCGATAGTCAAGAGGAAGATTTATGGTATATCTACTTGGTAAACAAAAATGTATATCATGCTCAGGCAGGCATTGTATCCTTGGAAAGTTTGTTTTGGATATTAGTTTACCTTTTGGTTCTAGTAATTATCGCTGGATTTCAGAGACTATTCAAAAAGAGGGGACATGGCAATTGGCAACGGTTTAGTTACCAATGGCTTTTCCCACAGCAAAACTCAGGAGGAAAGTATTGCCGAGGTGTAAAGTTTTTTGGATATCTCATAATCCTGTATGTTGGGTTTGCTGCATTTCTCACCGTGTTCAACTTTGAGCTTTCGCTCCTGCAAAATCTTATATTATGCCTGCTAATTCCAATGATTTCAGTTGTATGGATGACTTCGATAATTAAACCGAAAGCACCACACTATTCTAGGACAAAATTCAACGCTTATCCGCTTTTTATTTTTTGTTGGTTGATGGCAATAGGATTTTTGCCTGCCTACTGGATTACACACGTGATATATAGCTATGAGCAAAAGGTATGGATAAGTAGTCTAGAACAAGATACGAAAGAATTATCTGAAGGATCCGGTGCAAGATCCAGCGCATATCTTACGCAGCGTTCAAAGGCATTTATAGGAGTGGTGGATGCTTTTGATCCACAATTAAAGAATTTCATTTTTCCCAATTATAAAGAATTTGTCGATGCACTTGGTAATATTAAATTTAAGCTGTTCGAGTCTTTTAGGAGTCGGCTTGGCGTTGCTCCAGCACTGTTAGCTATGCTTTTAATTGTGGGTATAAGTTTTGGGTTATATTTTTTATTGCGGTTGCTTCTGACAAGAATTTATTGGCTAGACTTGGAACTGAAAGGCGAAAATGCTTTTGCAAGCATCGTTCATAAAGATTTTTCCAAAACCAAAAAATTAAAACTTTTTCTCTGCGGATGCGACAGCTCAGAAATACGGTACTGGATACATTCCAATATGCGGGTAAACAAAGCCGAAATTGCCTTTTTTGATTGTGCCGAAAAAGAAATTAGTTTCCCTAAGCACGGATTACATCTTGAGGGCAAGAAAATCTTTCTTATTGAAAACCTGCATTGCCTGCCAGACCTAGGACAAAAATTTCTGGAAATATTACCTAAATATCTTAGTGAATGTTCATCGATACATTTAATAATAAGTTCGGGAATAGCTTGGAGAAAATTAGCAGGAAATCTATCAAGCTCCAATCAAAAAATCAAACTTTCTGAGCTGATGAGCGGCTTTTACTTTGAATATGTTCCCCTTAGATGCGAAAGGGATTGTGACGGAATTTATGATAATAATTTTGATGAAAGAGAGTTAGAGATCCTATTAAAAAAAGGAGGACTATTCTTCGATAAAAAAGATAAGTATCAAAGAGTTTTGTTACAACGCTATGGAAAAGCATATTTTTACAATATTTGGTCAGAATTAAGCCTTGAAGAGCAAGCAATTTGCTATTCTTTTAGCAAAGAAGGTTTTCTTAATTATACAAATAATGATGAAGTCACCGAACTTTGTCAAAAAGGGGTGATCGTACGTGATTCAAGTAGTGGGAAACTTCATTTATTCAGCCAAACCTTCCGATATTTTATATTGGCTAATACCTCAGAAATGATGCTTAGCTCCATTCAAAGCTATCAAAAATCCAACAGTAATTCTGGAAACACTCAATGGGCAATACTTTCATTTCTGTTGGTAGCTATTGGACTTCTCGCATACTTTGAGCGAACTTTCCTTACGGAAATACAGGCTTTGGTCACGAGTGCCTCTGGTGTGGTATCATTACTTTTTAATGAAATAAGGAAATATTTCATAAAGCGTGAATAACAATTTATTTAAAACCAAGAATTCTTTCAGGAATCCAGCTTGCCTGATGAGCTATAAAAAGCTTCTATTTCCTGTCTCACTAATGCCTCTAGATTTCCAAAGAATGAATTCTTGGTCAAAAAAAGAATAATTATTTCGTACGTTAGAGATGACAAGAAATTTCCGGCAACTCATAAAACATTGGCAATCTTAGCAGGCAATCCGAAAAGCGATCTGAATTAGGTAAATGACGGGCATATTGGTCCGGGAAATGCTTTCGGGAATACTCAGAGCAATGCAGACTTTGATAGTGGAACACCGCGAGAATCCCATGTTCTTTTAAATTTTTGGCATGTTCCGTACGACTGTCTAGATCTGGGAACAGGAGGTAAAAGAGATGAGCATTTGCCATTAAT
>JBBQDY010000191.1:0-6456 GCA_038320155.1 Cytophagales bacterium | reverse complement strand
GCTTGGTTGTGAAAAAAGGCTGAAAAATCTTATCTCTAATCGGCTCTGGCACACCATTACCATTATCAATAACCCTGATTTCAACAGCATTTGCCAGCCATTTAGTAGTCACAGTTACTTGAGGATTATAAGAGTTACTATTAGATTTTAATCTTTCATTGACTGCATAAAAGGCGTTATTAATCAAATTGAGTAAAACTCGTCCGATCTCCTGAGGAATGATTTTTATCTTTTTAAGATTTGGGTCTAAGTTATGTCCAAACTCAGCCACAAAGTTCTTATCCTTAGCCTTAATACCATGATAGGACAGATTCAAGTATTGAATAGTCAAGGCATTCAAATCGGTAAATTCTTTTTGACCTGTGCTGATCCGGCTATGCTGGAGCATATTCATGATAATGCCGCTTGCGAGATGGCCGTATTTATTGATTTTCTCAAGATTAGACTTCAAATCATCGAATATCCCAAGTGCAGTCTTTGTATTTCCCTTCTTCAGTTCTTCCTGCATTTCATCGATTAACTCGGAAGTGACTTCAGAAAAATTATTTACAAAATTCAATGGGTTCTGAATTTGATGTCCAATTCCAGCAGTCAACTCACCCAAAGAGGCCATTTTCTCTGATTGGATCAGTTGAAGCTGAGTTAACTTGAGTTGGTCAAGTGTCTTTTCCAGTTTTTCATTTTTATGCTTTATTTCAATATTTCTCTCTTTAAGGATATGGTAAGCTTTATCCAGTTTGTTCCGGTTGCGATAGACTAAAAACAGAATAATCAAGAAGGTAAATAAGCCCGCAAAAGCTGAAAAAGTAAGCCATCGTTGCCTTAGCGAAGCCTTCTCAAATTCCAATGTCTGTTTGGAAAACTCGTACTCAGACTCGAGGTTGGCAGCCAATCTTTGACCTAGGGCAGTATTGATACTATCATTATACTGTTTGAAAAGCTTGTAATTATCCAAGGCCTCTTGATAATTCCCCAGCCCTTCATTGATTTTTGCCAATAGCTCATTCGCATTGCGCAACTGAGTAGTCTGGCCCATTTTCTCTGCTTGTTCTAATCCTCTAGCAGCATAGACAAAAGCCTCTTCAAAATTTCCTTCTTTATAATACAATTCTGCAAGCCCTATCAACGAATGTGAATAAGGCACCCCGTATCCTTTTTCCTCAGCGATAGCAATGGATCGACGATACAGCTCTTCTGCTAAGCCTGTACTGTCAAGCGCTACGTAGATATCTGCCATCGTTCGTGCAGTCATTTCTATAAATTCAGGACTTTGCAAAGCCAATGCACCGGCATACCCTATTTGCAGATTTTCGAGGGCTGCCAGTGGATTATTCTGTTTGAGCTCCACGTCTCCAATATTATTGTAAGCTAGAATCACTCGGCCTTCGTTCCCGAGTCCCTGATAGATCGAAAGCACCTCTTTGTAATTTGACTTGGCCTCCTCGAATTTTTCTTGCTCAAAGTAAATTAGTGCAACATTGTTTAGCGCAGCAGCTTTTACACTCAAATTGCCAGTAGTTTCTGCACCTTTGATCGCGTCAAAAAAATTGTGTAGCGCCTCCGTATAATTTCCCAAGTTGTAATAAACCAGTCCAATATTATTTAAGATTCCCGGGACTAATTTCTCATTCGAGAGTTCTTTGGCAATAGTCATCGAGTTGGTATAAAACTCGATTGACTTTACAAATTCACCTTTATTTTGAAGTGCGTTTCCATAAATTTTCAAAGCTTCAGATTCACCCTTTTTATAATTTGCCTCCCGACAACGCAAAATTTGCTGATCAAGAAATAAGATGGCACTGTCTGGATTACTCTCGGCAAGCATGAATCCTAGTTCATTGGCTTTATTGAGATATACGGTATCCTTAGCGTATCCATCTTTGCCAGAAAGTTTGGTTAGGTCTTTTTTTAGGCTTTCAATGGTCTGGGCCTCTAGGTCACCTAGAAAAAAAAAGGAAAAAGCGAACAAAAAAAGTGAAATCCCCCCGGATCTAATTTGATGAATTGCAGAAAGCCTTTTCATAAACAAACCATAGTTAATTGATTGATCACTCGGGTTTTATAAGATTAAACTTAGAACTATCAAAATTTGGATTTTTAACTTAAAAAACTACCTTTAGTATATATAATTTGTATTTTAATCCTAAGATCATGAAAAAAAATTGCCAGACAACCAGTAATTTTTGGTTCTTATTTTTTGTAACAGAAAAGGAATCATATCGAGTATCAGAGCATCCACTTTCAGTAGATTTGGACGCTGAATTGATCACAACTTTCTTCATAAGCGAAGATGAAAGCCCTGACCAGAGTGATTCACCAGAAAGTGCTGATGACGAAAACGAGGGCTTCGCGGAAAGAGGAGTTGACCCAGCTAGAACGAGAGGATTCGATCCTGCGGAAACCAGAGGGGTTGATCCTGCTCGAACGAGGGTAGTAGATCCCGCCAGAACGAGGGGAGTGGATCCTGCCAGAACGAGAGGAGAAGAGTAATCCTATCAAAATGAACCCGGGAAGCAACTCTTCCTTGGTCATTTTTTTTTGACTTGGGTACTAATTCTCATTCTTTTAATTATTTGATTCAGTTGGGAAGAAAAATAGTGAATTCAGTTCCTTCACCCTCCACACTCTCCACCTTCAATTCTCCCCCATGCGCTTTCACAATGTCATAGCTCAGTGATAAACCCAATCCCGTTCCCGAACCTGTCGGTTTGGTAGTGAAGAAAGGCTGGAAGATCTTTTCTTGGATTGACTCTGGAATTCCCACTCCATTGTCCTGTATGGTAATCATTGCTCCCGATTGACCATTTTGTTTGCTGATCCGTTTGGTGGTCACTTTTACTTTTGGTTGGTATGGGCTCTGTCCTCCAAGCTCTTTCAGCTTTCGTTCGTGCACCGCATAAAAAGCATTATTAAGTAGATTCAAAAAAACCTTTCCGATTTCTTGTGGGACGACACTGATCTTCGGCAAGTTGTCCTCGGAGGAGAAATCCAAATCGATATCCAAATTGATATCCTCACTATTTTTATGCTTAGACAAAAAGCTATGATAGGACATTCTCAGAAATCCATCGGCAAGTGAACTCAGATCTGTCAATTCTCGCGTTCCTTGACCTTTCTTGCTATGCTCGAGCATATTTTTGACAATAGCATCTGCCTGCAAACCGTGCTTGCGGATTTTTTGAAGGTTGAATTTCACATCTCGAAGAAGCTCTTGAACGAGCTTCTCGTCTCGTATTTCCCTTGATTTTCCCTGTTCATCTAAGACCTCGTCCACCATCTCATCACTGACTTGAGTGAAATTATTCACAAAATTCAAAGGGTTCTGAATCTCATGGGCAATCCCAGAGGCAAGCTCACCCATAGAGGCCATCTTTTCGGATTGGATCAATTGTGATTGGGTTGATTTCAGCTGATCATAAGCGGATACAATATTTTCCCTTTGCGCATGGATTTCCTCTTTTTGCATTTGCAGTAAGCGGTTTGCTTTTTGTTTGCTCAGGTTATTTCGGAAAAGAGAAATGCTTATAATCACAAACATGAACAACCCTACCAGAGACGCAAATATGATTATCCTTTGATTGAAAACTGATGCGTTTTTTAATTCGGTATCTTTTTGTAAGAGTTCTATTTCTCCTTCTTTTTGGTCCAATTCATATTTAAATTGAAGCTGCTCGATCATTTGTTGGGTGCTGGATTTTGCTATTTCTTCCTTTACATCTTTTGCATTAATTTCATTTTCATAGGCTGCTTTATAATCCCCAACTAGAGCTTGCGTCTCTGCCAAATTTAAGTACACCTCCGCCAATTCTTCTTTGGCATCCATATCTTTTGCCAGCAATTTGGCTCTTTCCAAAGTAATGATAGCTCCCTCAAAATCCTCTTGAATTCTTTGCGTCTTTGCTAATCCGATAAGTCCTTGTGTCAATTCATATTTAGCATCCAGTCTCTCTGAGATTTCCAAAGAACGACTGTGAAAACCGTATGCTTTTTGGAAATTGCCCAATGCGGCGTTGATCTCCCCCAGTTGAGTTAGAGGAAACGAAGCGTTAATTGTGCCGTCACTGAGATCTAAAGCCAGTTGATTGAAATAAATGGCTGAATCATATTTCGTTTCTAAAAAATACATTCCTCCAATATTCATAGCTGCAGTGGCCATCTCAGCTTTCTGTCCAATTCCCTGAAATACCTCCAAGGATCTTTTGAAAAAAGTCAAAGCTTCATTGGTCGTGCTTTTATTTTTCTGGTAAACTGTTCCGATATTATTTAAGGAAGTTCCTATTCTTAACTTATTATCAATTTCTTCTGAAATTTTGAGGGATTCAAAATGCAGTTCTAGCGCTTTTGTGCTGTTTCCTGACATAAAGTATATAGAACCAAGGTTACTTAAGATATTGGCTTCACCGGTTTGGTCTTTGATATCCCTATATTCATTCAGGGATTGTTCGAATACCAAAATAGCCTCCTGAAAATCTCCCTGCTGTGTCAGAGCCCTGCCTTTGGCATGGTATGCTTTTGCCAGACCCTTTTTATAGTTTATTTTTGAGGCCAACTGAATCGCCTCATCTAAATAGTAAATCGACTGTTTGGTATCTGAGTTTAAAAATTCCAGACCCAAATCCAAATAATGAGTAACTTTTACACTATCGTCATTTAGTTTAGTAATTGCGTTTAATAAACTATCTGCCCTGGTAGTTTGAGCCAAACTTCCTTTTAAAAGCGTAAAAGACACTAAAAATATAGAGAGAGTATATTTAAAAAAAGTCATAAATCGGTTCATATACCTAAGAATATGCTGGTCGCCTTGTCTTCGCTAGATTGGGAATATTTCATAATTTCATTTAAAAATGCCATAAAATTGGCCAAAAAACAAACTTGTCACATCTCATTTGGCTTCGGAAGTAAAATTAACTTCTAGAAAGAATAAGCCAGCGGAGTTTTACTTTTACCGACTGGTCCTAAATATCTTTTTGGGAAAAAATATCTCCCACTTCATCAAGCTTGGTTGAATTGTTTGAACAGACTTATTTCCGATTTATCAATCCTAAATCTTAGCTTAACAGAAAATCATACTTCCACACTGTTACAAAACATTTCGCCCGCTAAGCAAATCTTAAAATCCTCTCATTCAACTTGGATAAAACAAAATAAATCCCCTAATCGATATTTAGCTTTTATAGGTTAGAATAAATTCAGTTTTAAGCAAGTAATTTTAATCGTCAAGCTATGATGTTATGTATTTTCCAGTCTTATGCTTTTCAAAAAGTATCAATATCCTGAATTCAAAGATTTTTTTAAAAGGGATTGAATTGGGGTAAAAAAAAAGAATGGAAAGGACTTCCATTCTTTTTTGATATTCAAAGGAGTGTTCTTTTACTGTTATTTTTTTATTACCCGGATGGATTTAACACCGGTTAAGGTTCTGATGTTGATGATGTAAAACCCAATATTCATTTGAGAAAAATCCAACTCCAGTCTGCTTTCACTTTCATGCCAGACACCTTTCCATGGAAGACTTCTGCCCATAGCATCTGAAATCTCCAGTGAAGTCTCACTCGGCATATCTTCAACAAGGCCTTTCAGTTTGAGATTCAGCCTGTCTCTTACCGGATTAGGATATGCTAATAATTCACCTGTTACTTCGTCCCCCTGAAGGGTAGAAAGTCCTTCCGATTTTGACAATTCGGATACGGTTTCGCCGGACAATGGGTTTATCCTGGCAGATACCGAGTTGATCACAAGTGGCCGTATTGCAATTGCCTGAGCCACCCAGTTTTCACTCATTGAAGCAGTAGCACTTAAATCTCCAGTTTGGCCAGGTTCACTCTGGATATAATATGACATCATATTAGAGGTCAAACCTTGCTGATTATTTGGATCATCATAAACCTCAATTGTTCCAGGCGGTGGCGTCCAAGTAGCATTTTTCTTGTTTGTATAGAACATCATTACCATGGTATTGCAATCAATGGTTGTCAAGGAAGGTGCAGTGGCAACTAATCCAGGGGATCCAGATGCTCCACGAAATGCAACAATAGGTCCATCACGATGATTGACATCAGCACCGCTCACTCGTGTAATTCCCATTGTCCATTTTGGACTCTGATTGATTCGGAATCCATATGTTAGTGGCTCATTACTTTTAGCCACTTTATAGTAAGTGATCATCGCCACTTGATTCAGCTGATTGACCCGCTGAATAAGTACCCAATCTGTATCGGGAGGAGTAACAGAAGGAGCTTGGCCTTTCTCAAACATCAAACCTACAATCAACAAATCTCCGGTTTGGGTACCGTCAGGCCTTGCTATTGTTGCCGGGTTACTGGTACCTCCTGAACCTTTTGCTGTCTTAAAACTACCGATATTCGGTGCTTTGTTCACACAACCGGTAACAGAAAGGCTTCCAAAAGTGGAGTTTTCCAAATCGACTATGTAATTGGCGGGAGTAAAGAAAGTGGC
>JBBQDY010000190.1:0-6457 GCA_038320155.1 Cytophagales bacterium | reverse complement strand
CGATTCGCCAGCATATTGCAAACCATCGCTACTAAAATTGCCCAGAAACCAACTTGGTAACTCCCCGCTTCAGGGGCATTAATGGCGGAATTTATTCCATTTGTAGTCAAAAACACTGCTACCACTAAACCTACCATCATCAAGCTATTCACCATATTGATCATCATCTGACGACCTCTATTGGCATATTGGAAAATCGAGATCAAAGCCAAAAGACCTGCAAAAGCGGCCAATGCAGCAATATACCATTTGGAAGAAGACTGGATCACTGCGCCTGCAGAATCAAGATTACTCAAGGTAAAAGCGGAAAGCACCCAAGAATCTCCTGATCCTGAATTGGTTTGAAGTTGCTCCCAGATCGGTAATCCGATGGTAGCTCCCATCGCAATCACTACTAAAAACAAAAATATGGTCTGAACACGTTGAATCATAGCTGTTAATTTTTGGCAAAGAAAAGCGGTTCTGACCTCCTTTCCAAAGATTCAATTTTCTTCCTGAATCGATGGGGAATAGTATCTTTGCCGAATAATGAGTGAAATCAAACGCTATTTTCTGGAGTTAAGCTATAAGGGAACACCTTTCCATGGCTGGCAGATTCAGGCAAACGCATTTAGCATCCAAGAGTGCATTGAATCAGCATTAAGCACCTATTTCCGGGTACCAATCGCTATTCTGGGTAGTGGCCGAACTGACACTGGAGTTCATGCGAGCATGCAGATTTGTCATTTTGATACTGATTTACCGTTTGAAAAGGAAAAATTCCTTAAGGCAATAAACGGTATCCTGCCAAAAGAAATAGCAATACATTGGATCCGAGAAGTAAAAGCAGATGCACATGCTCGCTTTCATGCCAAGTCGCGTTCTTATGTCTATCGAATTGTCTTCCGGAAAAATCCCTTCGTAGATGAATTAGCTTGGAGATGTTTCTACAATCCCGACGTGGCCGAAATGAATAAAGCTGCAGAATACTTGCTTGAATTTGATGATTTTGAATGCTTTAGTAAAATTCGTACAGCCGTAAAGCATTTTCGTTGTCGAATAAAATCAGCTTATTGGGAACAAAAGGACGGAGAATTGTTATTCCATATTACCGCCAATCGTTTCCTTAGAGGAATGGTGAGAGCGATAGTGGGAACCTTAATTGAAATTGGATACCACCATCGCCCCGCTGAGGAAATGAAACAAATTATTATTGACAAGAAGCGGGTGAATGCGGGGAAATCTGCACCGGCAAAGGGCTTGTTTTTGAGCCGAATCGAATACCCAACTGAAATCTATCTAGATTAATACATTTTGAGCTTAGCTAAAGAAAAGGAATCTTCCGGGGAGATTGTTGACACCCAGGTATTAAAGCAACTTTACACTTTTGTAAAGCCATACAAGTCCCGATTTTACTTTTTGGTATTCTTGACTGTTGCTTTGGCTATACTTGCACCAACTCGACCTTATTTTATCCAAGTCGCGATAGACGATTATGTGACTGTAGGCGATACTGCTGGACTTCTTCGAATCATCTATTTGCTAGTTGGCCTGATGATTCTTCAAGCCGTCGTGCAGTGGGCTCATACCTATTATTCGGGCTGGATAGGTCAAGTGATCATTCGGGATATCCGGGTGAAGCTTTATAAGCATTTGCTAAAACTTCGACTGAAGTTTTTTGATAATACGCCAATTGGAAGATTGGTGACTCGAAACATCTCTGATATTGAGACGCTCGCAGATGTTTTTAGCGAAGGTTTGGCAGCGATTATTGGTGATTTGCTTCAGCTGGTCACGATTCTCGGAGTCATGTTTTACATCGATTGGAAGCTCACTTTGGTCAGTTTGTGTACGCTGCCACTAATGGTGATTTCAACTTATGTGTTCAAAGAAAAAATAAAAGTCACCTTCAATGATGTGCGAAATGCGGTTTCGAATTTGAATTCATTTCTTCAGGAGCACATCACCGGGATGAATATTATCCAGATTTTCAACCGGGAAGATCGTGAGTTTCAAAAATTTCAGGAAATCAATAAAGAGCATGCCCGAGCACACATCCGGTCAGTGCTTTATTATTCGATCTATTTTCCAGTAGCTGAGATCATCCAGGCAATTGGAATTGGATTGGTGGTCTGGTATGGTGCCGTTGGTGTATTGGGAATGGACCTGCAGATCGGAGTTTTGATTTCGTTCATCCTGTACTTACAATTGTTTTTCCGTCCGATTCGAATGATTGCCGATCGATTCAATACCCTTCAAATGGGCGTTGTGAGTTCTTCCAGAATTTTCAAACTTTTAGATAGCAAGGACCATATAGACAACGAAGGTGAATTTGCACCAGAGCGAGTCAAAGGGCACATCGAATTCGATCAAGTTTCCTTTGCCTATGTGGATGAGGACTATGTATTGAATGATATCAGCTTTGAGGTAAAGCCCGGAGAAACTGTCGCCTTAGTAGGCGCTACCGGTGCAGGTAAATCCTCCGTCATCAATTTGATCTCTCGTTTCTACGAAATCAACAAAGGATCTATTACCATAGATGGTCACGATATCAAGGATTTTGAATTGGGAATCCTGCGAAAGCACATCGGAGTAGTGCTGCAGGATGTGTTCTTGTTTTCAAATACCATTTATTACAATATCACATTAGGCAACCCAGACATCACGCGAGAGCAAGTGATGTACGCTGCAGATTTGGTAGGCGCAAAGCGATTTATCGAGCGATTGCCAGGCGGCTTGGATTATAATGTTATGGAAAGAGGCGCAACGCTCTCTGTAGGTCAGCGTCAGTTGATTTCCTTTGTGCGAGCGATGGTTTACAGTCCTGAGATAATCATTCTGGATGAGGCCACTTCCTCAGTTGACACCGAAACTGAAGAGTTGGTACAAGAGGCGATTGATAAAATGATGAAAGGACGAACCTCCATCGTGATCGCACATAGGCTGTCCACAATTCAGAAAGCCGATAAGATTATCGTCCTGAACAAAGGCGAAATCGTAGAGTCAGGCAGCCATGATTATTTGCTTGATCTTGGTGGATATTATACCCAGTTGCATCAAATGCAATTAAAGACCATGGCGATCTAGCCTGGTTTTTGCGAAGAACAGAAAAAAAATCAGATTTACCCATGAAGTACACAATCATTTTCCTATTTCTCTTTTTACCTTTTTTGAGTCAAGCTCAAGAGCGAAGCATCGGTTTGAGGCTCGGCGAGCCTTTTGCAATCACTTTCAAAGATTTTATTTCGGATGAATTATCTTTTGAAGTCATGCTTGGATCCGGAAGTGCAAACGGCAATAGCTATTATCAACGTGATTTCGAAAACGATCCCCCAAGTTCCAGTGCTTTTTACCTTTCACACGGCGCAAAAAAAGGGATTTCACTGAATGGCCGAATGGCATATAATGAAGACATCACTGATATCTTTAGTATCGAGCAAGGCTTCCTATTAGGTTATGGAGGCGTAGGGGTGCAGTTTCGAACTACCCAAATCACTTATAATTATGCTACCGGTAATCCTCAGAACTCGTCCACAATCTTGCAAGAAGACCGGACAAATGTGGATTTCGGGCCTGAAGCATTTGTAGGTGCAGAGTACTATTTTAGTGACTTGCCTCTTAATATTTTTGTGGAGGCCGGTTTATTCTTGGAATTATTGGATCGCGTAGGTCACATCAAAGGTCAAGGTGGAATCGGAATCCGATATATTTTCTAATTCATGCAGAAGAAACTTCTTTTTGCAGCGGTCATTCTGACTTTATTGATTGGTTTTGGATATTGGGGTTTTGATCAATTGGGCGGAAATAATCCTGTAGAGATTAAACTAGTCAACAAAAAACCAGAAAGCCTACTTGGCAATACCTTTATCGGAATTCCTCAGGATGAAAAATTAGCCGAACTATTCAAAGCAACCCTGAATCAAAAAAGTCTAAAATCCGGAACCTTCCTCCACACGATCTATGAGGCTGAGCCTGGGAGCAAGTTGGATACCATGAAGGTTTTTGTCGGGATCAATCAACTTTTTCCTGAGGAGGGATTTGAGCTCAAAACTTTTGAAGAAGATCGCTATCTGCTCGCTGTGATCACAGGTAGCAGTTGGGTCATGCCAGGACCCAAAACCATCAAGGCTAAATTGGAAAACTTTGCTGCCAAAAATGATCTGAAGCTATCTGGCATCTTCATCGACAAGATCATTCGAGAGGATGAAGTTCATGTGATAGCGCCCGTTCAGTAAGTTTCATTAAGCTTTTTTAACAAACCTAGTGCGTGTTCCTCTCGTGAAAAGACCTACATCTAAAAACCATACTAATGAAAAAGCTACTAGTATCGACCTTTTCCCTGTTTGGGGTTTTATTTTTCCAAGCATGCGAGGGACCAGAGGGACCTCCGGGACTGGATGGCCTCGATGGAGTGAATATCGTATCGGAAGTTTTTGAAGTTGAAGTAGACTTTACTGCAGCCAATAATTACAGCGAACAATTCAAATTTACGCCAGTTATTATCGAAAGTGACGTCGTTTTGGCATTTATCGAATGGGAACTAGACGGCGGAAATTCAGTGTGGAGAGCTCTTCCACAGACCGTATTCTTCAACGAGGGAGGCGTATTAATTTACAATTATGATTTCTCCAAAATTGATTTCAGAATCTTTTTAGATGGCGCTATCGATCCGGCAAGCCTTGCCGCTGAGTGGACTGCAGATCAATTGTTTCGAGTGATCGTTGTTCCCGGAGATTATGCTTCCAATCGAATTGATTGGACTAACTATGACGCAGTGACCAAGATGCTCGGCCTGAAAGATGAAGATTTCAAGAGAATTGAACTGAAAAAGTAAAAAAATATTAGTTAAACCAACAGATTACCACTTACAGGAATGAGAAATCTCTTTCCTGTTTTTTTATGTTCTGATTTTCGAGCCCCCAAATAAAATTTGCTCCTTATCTTTGCGACCATGCAACTACAAAATGACTTACTACTTCGAGCAGCAAAAGGTGAAGCAGTGGAACGTACACCAGTTTGGCTTATGCGCCAAGCAGGCAGAATTTTACCGGAATATCGAGCGGTAAGGGACAGTGTCAGCGGTTTTATCGAGCTCGCGCAAACGCCCGAGCTTGCTTCGGAAGTCACCATTCAGCCGGTTGATTTGCTAGGTGTAGATGCTGCCATTATTTTTTCAGATATCCTGGTGATCCCCGAGGCTATGGGATTGCCTTATGAAATGATAGAAAAAAGAGGTCCTTTTTTTCCAAACACGGTAAGATCAGAAGCTGACCTCAAGAAACTGCGGGTGGCAGATGGTGCCAATGACCTGAGCTATGTGATCAAAGCGATTGAGCTCACCAAGAAAAATCTTGCCGGACGCGTTCCACTGATCGGCTTCGCAGGCGCACCTTGGACCATATTTGCCTACATGGTTGAAGGGTCAGGCTCAAAGACTTTCTCCAAAGCCCGAGAAATGCTTTATACCCAGCCAAAATTTTCGCATGAGTTGCTTCAAATGATTACTGATAGCACCATCAATTACTTAAAGGCGCAAATCAACGCAGGGGCAGATTTGGTTCAGGTTTTTGACAGCTGGGCTGGGATTCTGGGACCAAAGCAATACAAGGAGTTTTCCCATCCATATATCTCTCAGATCTGTGAAGCGATCAGCGAAGTGCCAAAAACCGTTTTTGCAAAGGGAGCATTCTTTGCCCGGGAAGAAATGGGGCAATTGAATTGTGAGACGATTGGCTTGGACTGGAATATGGGAATCGGTGAATCAAGAAAATTGATCGGTGAAAACAAAACCCTACAGGGAAACCTAGATCCTGCCGCGTTGTATGGAAACCCAGATCAAGTCAGACAAGCGACAATCGACATGATGAATCAGTTTAAGGGTACGCGACACATCGCCAATTTGGGTCACGGGGTCTATCCTGACATTGATCCTGCGATGGTGAAGGTGTTTATTGAGACGGTAAAGAATTTTCAATAATTGAGCTCCGTCCCTTCAGCATTTTTCAACTGCTCAAAATCTATCACAGTAAGTGGAAAGCGATCGAAGTGAAAAGCTTCGATCGCTTCTTTTACAATTCCTGATCGAAGGACAATAAGTAATTTGCCCGAGTAATTTTGAAGGGTATATTTTACTAAACTCGAGAATCCTTCTCCTCCGATTTCAAGTGGACCGATTTCATCGAAGATTAGTTCATCTGCTTGATAGTGACTTTGCACATGCTGCTCCACAGCTGCAAATGCACTGGCCGAAAAAGAATATTTACCCACAAGAAGTTGCCCATTAGATTCTTCCATGGGGAATATTGATTGGCTGGGAATCAACTGGAAATTCCTCTTCTCATGAATTATCGGACTTAGAAAACCTGCCGAATTTGATTTATGTTCTTGAAGCCAAGTCGTCTTTCCGGCCCTTTTTTCACCGGTGAGAAGAATGATTCTTAAAGACTGATCTGCATCCATGTTTTCACAAAAAAGGGAA
>JBBQDY010000189.1:0-6459 GCA_038320155.1 Cytophagales bacterium | reverse complement strand
AGCATAGTAAAGACTCTGGGTCAGTTGATCCTTTCTTGAAAAAGATGGCCTTAAGCACGTTATTATGGACAATCTTATTTGGAATAGGTTTAGTGTTTTTGGGGAAAAGCTGATTGAATTACTTTTTTTCCTTTCCATTTTAAGGTAATTTGTGGAAACTAAAATCCAAAACTATGACCAAGATCCTCGTTCCATTCGACTTTTCTGAACATGCCCAGTACGCGCTGGACTTTTCTACTGCCATGGCATCCAAGTTTGACAATGTCCACGTGGAAGTTCTACATGTAATGGAGATCCCTGCTTCATCAACTATGGGAACCATGGGAGGTGGTGAAATGATGCCTGATATGGGAAATCAGATTTTCTTCATAGAACTGATGAATAGAAGAAAAAGCCAAATCGAAGAGCTAAGAGAAAAGTACAAATCGGCTTCGTTTAAGTTCTCTGCAGTAATAAAACTCGGAGATGCATTCAAGAATATTTCAGCGTCTATCAATGAAGAAAACCCAGATTTAGTCATCATGGGATCCAAAGGTGCCAGTGGAATGGAGGAGGTACTAATCGGAAGTAATACCGAAAAAGTCGTCCGCACCGCGACTTGTCCAGTCATTACGATCAAGTCAGCAGTTGATCCTGAGGATTTGAAAAAAATTGTTTTTGCCAGTGATTTCAGAGAAAATAATGATGAGGTTGCAAACCGCATCAAACGTCTTCAAGAGCTTTTGGGAGCTCAGCTTTATTTTGTGGTGGTGAATACTCCAGGGAATTTTGAGACTAGTAGAGAATCAATTAAGCGAATTCAGGAATTTTCAGCTAAATATGAATTTAGCAATGTCACTGCAGAGATTTATAACTCGAGCTCTGAGGAAACTGGTATCATCGAATTTGCGGAAGACGTCAATGCTAATCTTATCGCCATGGTCACGCATGGTCGAACTGGTTTTTTACATTTAATCACGGGTAGTATCGCAGAGGATGTAGTGAACCATGCCAAGCGACCGGTTTGGACCTTGAAAACGAAGTAAGATTTATCTATAAATTGATGCCTGCTTCTCCAAGCAGGCATTTTTATATTATGACAAAGAAAAATAACGATTGGAAAAAACGAGACGGTATGGTTTACTCTACCAGTGATGCTTTCGAGTTTCAAACCGACTCCAGCGATGAACAAGACAGCTTGGCTCCCAATCAGCAAAACCTCAAAGTAATGCTGGATAAGAAAGCACGAGCTGGAAAAAAAGTAACCTTGATTGAAGGTTTTGTAGGAAATGATATTGAATTGGCAGTTTTGGGCAAATTGCTAAAAAACAAATGTGGAGTTGGTGGCTCGGCGAAAGATGGAGAAATATTGATCCAGGGAGATCACCGGGATAAAGTGGTGCAAATCCTCCAATCCGAAGGCTACAAAGCCAAAAAAGCTGGAGGCTAAATGGTTCAAAAAATTGGTTTTGGTGGTGGATGTCATTGGTGCACAGAAGCCGTGTTTCAATCACTCAAAGGTGTGAAGAAGGTAGATCAAGGCTGGATTGCAACAACACCAAAAGGCGATGATTATTCAGAGGCGGTTATCATCTTTTTTAGGCCTGAAATTATTGCTGTTGAAACCTTAATCCACATTCACCTTCTTACTCATTCAAGCAGCGCTGCTCATTCTCTTCGTGAAAAATACAGGTCTGCTATTTACTTTTTTGATGCCACAGAAAAAAGCTTTTATGAGGGCATCCTTCAATCTTATCAACTTGAAAATCAAACCCAACTGGTTACAAAAGTCTACTCGATGGGCAGCTTCAAATTGAACGAAGAAAATTACTTGAATTACTTTCAGAAAAGGCCAAATTCCCCTTTTTGCCAAACCTATATTTCTCCTAAGCTAGCCCTATTGAGAAAGCAATTTGCAAAGGAAATTAAGTAACTCGAAAGATGAAAATTTGAACAATCGGTAAGCTATTTTTCCAAAATCAAGTAACTCCAAAATTCTTCAGGAGAAATAATCAGGTGATAGGGAAAGGCTCAAAGTGTAAGCTTTGAACCTTTCACAAATAAGATTCCGGTCTTATTTTTCCGGCTCCGAATCATTTGAAATCTTTGGAAATCTTCCAGCTTCCAAAATCGGCAGATTGGTTTCGGTAGGAATATAAATTACCGTTTTATCTCCAAGATTTTTCTGCTGTCTTACCCACAGATATTGGATATACTTCTCAGTAATGGAGCCATTCTCTATTTTGATTGCTTCGGCAGCGCCTTTTGCTCGTTCGACTTCGGCCTGAGCATTGAGCTTTTCAGCTTCCAGATTTGCAGCAGCTTCTTCAATTAGGATTCGACGGTTTTGCTCGGCCTTTGCAAATTCAGCTCTTCCGCTCATTTCTTGCTGCCAGACATTGTAGGTTGGGCAGCCCCACATCCCCAATCCGAGGAAGGCAAAAAGCATCCAAGAGACAATCGTTCCAAAGAAAATTGGGGTTCTTTTTTGAGTTTGCATGGTTAATTATGGGTTCTTTAAGCCGCCCAAGGCTTTATGAAAGTCGAATATAGGAATGAAAATTGAATTGGAAATTCGACCTAAAAAAGCCCAAATTCCTGCAAATTATAGGAAGAATGGGTTTGTATCTTTTACCTTCATCCCTATCTTTGCAATCGACAATGGAAAACACGACTAGAAATAGTAAACTTTTAACTGGCTGCAAGCAATTGCATTTGCTGCATCATTTCCATCATTCCGTCTAAGGAATGCTTTTTACTACCCGGCACCGTCGATGACAGGGATTCTGCGGTTCGCCAAAATATATAACACCTATTCTAATTCTTAGCGTAAAAGCCTCAATGGAACAAATAATTCGTATCGCCGTGCAAAAAAGCGGCAGACTATCCGACGATTCACTTAGCCTCATCAAAGAATGCGGCATCAAATTTTACAATGGAACCGGCAAACTCAAGTCCACTTCCACCAATTTCCCCATCGAATTCTTATTCCTCCGCGATGATGATATTCCAGGCTATGTTGCCGATGGCGTAGCTGATCTTGGGATTGTAGGAGAGAATGAGATGGTCGAAAAGGATAAAGAAGTGCTGACCCTCAAGAAATTGGGTTTCTCCAAATGCCGACTTTCATTAGCCATCCCAAAAGGTCAGGAATATGTTGGGGTCTCTTATTTCGAAGGAAAAAACATCGCAACCTCCTACCCAAAAATCCTAGGAGACTATCTGAAAAAGGTCAAAATCAATGCTGCAATTCATGAAATCAGTGGTTCGGTGGAAATCGCCCCGAGCATTGGATTGGCAGAAGGAATCTGTGATATCGTCAGCTCAGGCTCTACCCTGATGATGAATGGCTTAAAAGAAGTCGAGGAAATCTTCAAATCAGAAGCTGTTTTGATCGCCAATAAAGAGTTGGCAGATTGGAAAATGGCTATAGTCGAGAAGCTGCTCTTCAGGATCAATGCCGTGCAAAAAGGGAAAAGCAATAAGTACGTTTTGCTGAATGCCCCAAATGAATCTTTGGAAAAAATCGTGAGCCTGATTCCAGGAATGCGCAGCCCAACTATTCTTCCTCTGGCACAAGAAGGCTGGTCTTCGGTGCACTCAGTGCTTCAGGAGGATCAGTTTTGGGAAAATATTGAGGAACTTCGCGCTGCAGGTGCAGAGGGTATTCTCGTCGTACCTATCGAGAAAATGATTATTTGATAGCCAGTTTAAATTTTGATTTAAAGCAAAAGCCATGAAAATCTTAAAAAATCCCAACAAAACTTCCTGGGATAAAGAACTCGCAAGACCGGTATTCAAGACTAAGGCAATCAACAAAATAGTCAAACCGATCTTGAAGAAAGTGCAGCGATCTGGAGACAAAGCCCTTTTCAAATATGCCTTGGAATTTGATCATGTACAGCTTGATTCTTTGGTTGTTTCCCCTGCGGAGATCAAAGAAGGCGTGGCGGCAGTATCAAAAGAATTGAAAAGAGCGATCGGAGTTGCTAAAGCAAATATTGAGCGATTCCACAGTGCGCAAATTTCACCTGAATTGATCGAAGAAGTGATGCCAGGCGTAGTTTGCAGGAGAAAGAGTGTAGCTATCCAAAGAGTGGGGCTTTACATTCCGGGTGGAACAGCGCCTTTATTTAGTACAGTATTGATGCTGGGTGTGCCAGCAAAAATTGCAGGATGCCAAGAAATCGTGCTGTGTACGCCTCCGAACCGTCACGGGAAAATTCATCCTGCAATTTTATATACCGCAGATCTGATCGGAATTACCAAAATCATCAAGTCCGGAGGCGCACAAGCCATCGCTGCCATGACCTTTGGAACCGAATCTGTTCCTCAGGTGGACAAAATTTTCGGACCTGGAAATCAATTCGTGACCGCTGCTAAGCAAAACGCCACAAAATATGGTGTCGCGATTGATATGCCTGCCGGGCCTTCTGAAGTCTTGGTTTATGCAGATGAAACTGCTGTTCCAGCTTTTGTAGCTTCAGATCTACTTTCCCAGGCAGAACATGGCGTGGATTCGCAGGTGGTTTTGGTGACAGACACTGAAGCTTTCGCCAAGAAAGTAATCAAGGAAATTGATGCTCAACTCAAGAATCTTTCTCGTAAGGATATCGCCAAAAAGGCGCTGAGCAACTCCTGTGCTGTAATTTTATCCGAGCAGGAAAAAGCGATCGAGCTGATCAACTTCTATGCGCCCGAGCATTTGATTATTGCAGTGGCTAATGAAGATGAGGTGTTGGAAGGTATTTACAATGCTGGTTCCGTGTTTATTGGGAACTTCACTCCCGAATCTGCCGGAGACTATGCTTCTGGAACCAATCACACCCTGCCGACTTACGGTTATGCCCGAAATTATAGCGGTGTATCCTTGGATAGCTTTGTCAAAAAAATTACCTATCAGAAGATTTCCGCAGAAGGGTTGAAGCTTTTAGGTCCAACCGTAGAGATCATGGCTAAAAACGAATTGCTGGATGCGCATCAAAATGCGGTCACCATTCGTCTTAATGCACTAAAATCAAGCAAATCATGAGCTTCAAATTAGAAAAATTACTTCGCCCACACATTGCGACCTTGCAAGCTTACACTTCGGCTCGCGATGAATATACTGGGAAAGAAGGCGTCTTTTTGGATGCCAATGAAAATCCGTTTGGATCGATTACTGCCCAAGACTTCAACCGATATCCTGATCCTTACCAGTTAGAACTCAAGGAGAAAATATCCCAAATCAAAGAAGTGAAAACTTCCCAGATTTTCTTGGGAAACGGTTCGGATGAAGCGATTGACTTACTCTTTAGGGCTTTTTGTATTCCAGGCAAAGACAATGTCATTTTGCTTCCTCCTACTTATGGGATGTACGAAGTAAGTGCTTCTATCAATAATGTGGAAGTTCAAAAAGTACCATTGACAGCTGGGTTTCAACTCCGAACTGATAAAATCCTCGGTGCGGTAGATAAGCATACCAAAATCATTTTTATCTGCTCACCCAACAATCCAAGTGGGAACAAAGTCGATCGAGATGATATTTTATATCTCTTGAAGAAATTTAAAGGAATCGTCGTTGTCGATGAAGCCTATATTGATTTCAGCGATGAGCCAAGTTTCACCACAGAGTTGAAGAATTTCAAAAACTTGGTAGTTATGCAGACATTCTCGAAAGCTTGGGGATTAGCTTCCCTCCGACTCGGAATGGCCTTCGCTTCCAAAGATTTGATCAAAATTCTCAATCGAATTAAGCCCCCTTATAATATTTCCGGCTTGACTCAGGAGACTGTTTTGGCGGCTATGGATAATTATGAAAAAGTAAAGTCGATGATCGTAGATATTCTCTCAGAACGTGAGTATTTGAAATCTCGATTGGAAAGCTTGGACTTTGTAAACAAGATCCATCCTTCAGATTCAAACTTTCTCTTGGTCAAAATGCCTAATGCGAATCTGGTTTATGATGAATTGATTGATAAAAAAGTAATTGTCAGAAATCGATCAAAAGTACTGCTTTGTGAAGATTGTCTTCGGATCACAGTAGGGATACGCGCTGAAAACGAGCGATTGGTGGAAGCACTTTCTGAGATTTTTACTTCAAAAACTTAAACAGTGATGAAAAAGAAAGTATTATTTATTGATCGTGATGGCACTATTATCAAAGAACCACCGACTGATTTTCAAGTAGATAGTTTGGAGAAATTAGAATTCCTTCCAAAAGCAATCTCCAATCTTCGTAAAATCGCGGAAGAAACAGACTATGAATTGGTCATGGTGACGAATCAGGATGGTCTGGGAACGACTTCTTTTCCTGAAAAAGACTTCTGGCCAGCCCAATACAAAATGCTAAAAACTCTAGAGCAAGAGAATATCTTTTTCAAGGCGATTCATGTGGACAAGACTTTTGAACATGAAAATGCGGCGACTCGAAAGCCAAATACGGGTTTACTGACGGAATACTTTTCTGAGGAATATGACCTGGCCAATTCCTATGTGATT
>JBBQDY010000188.1:0-6468 GCA_038320155.1 Cytophagales bacterium | reverse complement strand
GATAAAATCAAAGATGCTGATTTGGTGATAACCACAGCTTTGGTGATGGGGAAAAAGTCTCCGATTCTGGTTACTGAAGAAATGGTAAAAAGCATGAAAACCGGTTCGGTCATCGTCGATATGGCGGTAGAGTCGGGCGGCAATTGTGCGATTTCCGAAATCAATAAAATAGTGGTCAAACACGGGGTCACCCTCGTAGGCGAATCCAATTTGCCTTCCCTACTTCCCGTGAATGCCAGTCTATTGTATTCTACCAACATCAGCACCCTATTACTTCATTTAAGCACGAAAGATGGATTGAATCTTGACTTTGAAGAAGAAATCACCAAAGGATCGGTGATTACTCATGAAGGAGTTTTGATCCATGAATTCACAAAAAAAATCCTGAATCCCTAAACGAACCATATATGAATGCAGATTCACTGCTAATTCTCATTTACATTCTAGTCTTGGCGAGTTATCTCGGCTTCGAGTTAATTACCAAAGTTCCTCCCACGCTGCACACCCCTTTGATGTCTGGCTCCAATGCGATTTCAGGAATTACCATAGTCGGTGCGCTGATAGCCTGCAATGAGATGGGCTTTGGCACTTTGAGCAAATGGCTCGGAATGCTTGCTTTGATTTTGGCCACTATCAATGTGGTCGGCGGCTACGTGGTGACAGATCGTATGCTTAAAATGTTTAAGAAGAAATGAGCATACTGATCCAAATTGCCTACCTGATCTCCTCGATTCTCTTTATCCTCGGGATTAAAAAGCTGGGGAAAACCAAAAGTGCCCGTGAGGGAAATATCTATTCTGCTGTGGGGATGTTGCTTGCAATTGCGGCGACCTTGGTTACCCTGGATATCCTCTCATTTGTAGAGATTTTTGTTAGTATCCTGATTGGAGGAGCCATTGGCCTCTACATTTCCCAGAAAATAGAAATGACCAAAATCCCTGAGATGGTTGCCCTTTTCAATGGTTTCGGAGGATTGGCTTCTTTTGCTGTGGCCCTTTCAGATTATTTCTTAAAGACCCAGTCGGTGGAGACCTATCCTGACTCAGTAAATGCGATCAGTATTATCGTTTCTGTTCTGATTGGGGGTATCACGTTCACGGGTTCGATGATTGCCTACATGAAATTGGATGGGAAAATCTCTGGCTCGCCGATTACCTTCAAAGGACAGCATCCACTCAACTTGATCTTGCTTATTGCCTTTATAGTAGCAGGTGTGCTTGCGTATTTAAACCCTGGCGATCCAATTTATATGATTGGCTTGATCGTGATTTCCTTACTTTTAGGTATTCTGACAGTGATTCCCATTGGGGGCGCGGATATGCCGGTGGTGATTTCTTTGCTGAATTCTTATTCTGGAATGGCTGCCTGTGCCACAGGTTTTATTCTGAATAATAACGTGCTCATCGTCGCAGGTTCGCTTGTTGGTGCTTCGGGAATTATCCTGACTCAGATCATGTGCGAGGCAATGAATCGCTCCCTAACTAATGTGCTTTTAGGAGGTTTCGGGCAGACAGTTGCTGGTCCCGCCGCTGATGGACCTCAGATCGTGGTCAAAGAAATTGGAGTCGAAGAAACAGCGATGTTATTTGATGCAGCTTCCTCGGTGTTGATCGTCCCAGGATATGGAATGGCCGTAGCGCAGGCGCAGCACGTGATCCGAGAGTTGATGGAACAATGCGAAAAGAGAAATATCGACTTTAAGTTTGCCATTCACCCAGTGGCGGGACGGATGCCTGGACATATGAATGTCTTACTGGCTGAGGCGAATATTTCTTATGATAAATTGATCGAAATGGAAGCCATAAACGATGAGTTTCCAAGTACTGATCTAGTTTTTGTGGTAGGTGCAAATGACGTAGTCAATCCTGCTGCGAGAACCAATCCTGAAAGTCCAATTTACGGAATGCCAATTCTAAATGCGGATAAAGCCAAGACGGTGATCGTGAGTAAGCGAAGTATGGCTAAAGGCTATGCAGGAATCGAAAATGAGCTTTTTGGTTATCCAAACTGCCTAATGCTTTTCGGTGATGCGAAGCAAACGATCACAAAGGTGGTAAGTGAGCTGAAGGAAATGTGAGGTGATTTACGATTTTGGATTTATGAGTAATGTGGTCAAAAATAGTTGGTGACTTTTACCAGGAAATTTCTTAAAATCCATTGCAGTGCTCTTCGAGACGTTCCCCATCACTGAAGCGGTAGAGTGGTGTGAATTTGATAGTGTTGTCTTGACACAAAGCCAAACATAAATCCCAAGTGAAGTACGTGCCGTCAATGAGAGATTTACCCAGGAGATATTGCCTTGATACATTTGGTTTGGACACCATACTTATAGCCGAATTAAAAATTCAAGAACCACTATCTCCGGACACCGAGCTTGCCAAGGTGCTGATGAAATTTAACTAGAGGCACAATTCCGTAGAGTAATATCTCTTATTATGTGTATCCTTAGTAATCAATACTTATTATAAATACCGGAATACTGTGCCATAAAGTTGAGGAATGAACAATATGCTCCTTTCCTATTTATAAGCTGGTTTGATATTCTGATTGAGATGAAAGAAATTTTCAGGGTCATATTTTCTCTTTATTTTGCTGAGTCTATCAAAATTCAACCCATAACTTTCTTTTACTCGGTCGTCACCTTCCTGCATCATGAAATTCACATAACCACCTCCACTACTATGTGGAATCATAGCGTCATAATAATCTCTTGACCAGTTTCTAATTACCACCTTATCTTGAGGATCATCGGAAACTCCAATAATAACTTGTACCCATCGAATATCGCGATGACCCCAGGATGTAGCTGCTGGTGGAACTTCATGGGCTTTACCGTCGATAGGATATAAATGCATGGATGACCTTGATGTGGGTAAACCAGAACCATATTTTACATTTTCAACTATGCATTTATCGGTTAATTCATTCACATAGTGCCCTTTCCAATACCATTGTAATCCCGGTGGATAAAGCCAATCGAAAAGGCTATTGAGAGTTGGTACAGGCATTTCGCTAACAAAGTCGAGAATTGGAGGTCCAAATTGTCGTATAGGATTAAACACTTCTTCAATGTTTTCACTAGAGCCTGTATAGCACCATATAATTCCACAGACATTTTTTTTACGAAGATGTTCCGGAAATGGCTCAACGTCTGGAACAACTAAAAAGGCAAAAAAACCATAAAGATCCTGTGAGGCATCTTTTGTATAATTGTCGTAAAAGTGCATCACTTCTTTCGCTTTTTCTATTGGCCACAACATGGGTCCTGCGTAAACATTGGTTATGGGAATCAAATTAAAAGTAAATGATACGACCACACCGAAGTTGCCACCTCCGCCACGCAATGCCCAATACAAATCAGGGTTGCTATCCTCTTTTGCAATTACAATTTCTCCTGAAGCTAAAACCACTTCAGCCTCTATTAAATGGTCAATGGTCAAACCGGCTTTTCGTGTTAAAAAACCTAAGCCACCACCAAGGGTCAAGCCTGAAATACCAGTATAGCCATTCACTCCGATGGGTAGGGCCAAACCATGCTCATGAGTGGCTTTATCTATATCGCTGAGCGTATTTCCAGGTTCTACAATCGCTATTTTTTCGTTGGGATTTATTCTTATTGATTTCATTTCGCAAAGGTCGATAACCAAGCCGTTATCCACCAAAGCAAGACCAGCACCGTTGTGCCCTCCTGCTTTTACAGATACTTCTAAGTTATTGTCTTTGGCAAAATGAATGGCCTTTACTACATCATGCTTGTTTTTACATTTGACAAAAAGTGCAGGTCGCTTGTCAATCATTGCATTGTAGAGGGTTCTCGATTCATCGTATTCGGAATCCTCTGGCAGAATGATTCTTCCCTCTACTTGTGCCCTCAATTTTTCAAATTGAATATCCATAATCTCTTTAGGTTACATATGAGCGATTTTGTGTACTATTGAGCGATTTTGTTTACTATAAATTCATTGAGCTCCTTCATTCTCTTTTCTGGGCAAAAGTCGATGATCTTGAAATCCTCATCTTTGATACATGTGTTTTAACTTTTTTATTATGGTGTCCAAGGTGAATGATGTTCGTGAACTATTTTCCATCCATTTTTTGTCTTCACAAATAATAAGGTTGTTTGTTCATTAATTACAACTAGGTTGTCTCCAAATTTTAAATGAAAATCAGACTGAAAAGTCATATTAGCTACATCTCCATAAACGGCAACTTTAAAATCTTTTGTATCGAACTTTACTACTTCGGTTACGGCACCAAAAGCTGTTCGCTCGTAAGATTCATTTGCTTCACCATCATTTACTGCTTCACCATTTTTATATTCGGTAAACTTTGGGCTATAGCCGTGAAAGGAAATAAGCTTGTCCATATCACCATCTCTAAGGCTTTTTTCAATTGCATCCCAGGTTTCAGTCACTTCTTGTTCCTCTTCAGGGAATTCAGTATTAATTAAGTCAATTTGATCTGGGTTTAGCTTTTTATCATTGTCATCATTTATACATCCCGTAATAAATGATCCACAAACAATAAGTACTATAATTGCTAATTTGGTTTTCATAATGTTACATTTAATTGATTAAAAAAACTATTTAGAAAGTTGTGATGCTGTTATGAAGTAAGGTTCTCATAACGCGCTAAAACAATAATGTAAATCTAAAAGCATCTCAGTATCTAAGATGTAAGTTTTGTTCCAAAACCTGTAACAAATTCAACAATCCAACATTTAAAAAATAAACTTTGGCTCTAGTTAAATTTAGACTTGCTGACTGAAGTGGGAAGTACTTTAAATCTATTTCTAAATACTCTTGTAAAGTAAGTTGGACTGTTAAAACCTGAATCATAGGCAACTTCTGAAACCGTCTTACCTCCTAATTTTAAAATTCTTGCGGCATGTATCAAACGTAATTCAGAGAATAACCTATTTGGTGACATCCCAACTAGGGAAGATATCTTTCGATAGGCTTGAGTCTTGCTTAGACCTAATTCTTTGCTAAGGTCATCACTATTGAAAGCTGAATTAGTTAAATTTTCTAATACTACTTTTTCCAATTTTTCGAATTCCCTGTAAGCAGCCTGATCCAGAACAGTAATGCGTTCCATATCGATTTTAGAGACATCTTTACCACGATAAGCTGAAGTTTTTGTCTCTAAATCCATGTATATCCCTTTTTGCCAACCAAGTGTTGACATAACGCTTACCTTGGTTTTAGTTTTTTCGAATATGTTTGTGCCATGCTCGTCAACAGGCTTTCCTGTAGCCAAAGCTAAACTGTACAGAAAATTTTGTTCAGAAGATTCAAATTGCTCTGATATTTGCCCTGCACAAGTTATTGCATCCTGAGCATCGATAAATGATGCCATATAATTTTCACTAGGAACCTTAATAACACTTCCATTATGGCATTTAATAGTGTCGATAATTTTGGAAGCCATCAATTTTTGGCTTTCTACAAGGTCAAAAAAATCCACCAGCATAATAGTCCGAAAGCCGCTATCGATTTCGCCCGATAAGGTTAATGCCAAATCCTGTTCATTTTGAGCCCCCTCGCCCATATAGGGAATAAATTCGTGCTCGCGGGAAACCTCAATGATATTACATGCCCCAACGCCATGAGCCTCTCTATGACTGTTAACACATGCCTCTTTATCAGGGCTCTCCATTAGGCAAAATGCTGTTTTGTGATGAAGATTCAGATAATACTTCCTGTAAATCAACCCGTACTTATTTTGAACGGCCACATCTCTCAGATGAGCTCTATACATATCGTCTTCAGTAATGGCATCTGAATCGATTTTGTGAAAGTCCATAAATAATGGCATGCTTAGTTAATTTTGGATTGATTCAATTCTATGTCAAAGTTTATTAAATTGATAATCTCTAATTTACAACTTTTATCAATGTGATTTTATTGGGCAAATGGAATCGCTATGACAGGGAATTAAATCAGATAGGGTTCAAGGCACTATCTTCAATCTTGGACCTTTTTTTTGTTTTCTCAAAGCTCCTTTTATCCCATACTCCCAGTTTGGTATGGTTATCCTGCGTCTCCAGAAGCTGGTTTATTTAAATGATTCTTTAGTAAATTAAAACCACAGACTTATTCTTTCGTTTTTTACATTTGAATCATTCTAATTATCATGAAACGGAAAACCATCATTCTACCTGCTCTATTCAGTATCCTATTTTTATTCACCACTTGTACAAAAGACTGTGAACTCACTCTTGACACTTGTCAGGAAACACCTCCAACAGATGAGGTTTGTTCAGCATCTTTTAATAGGTGGTTTTATGATGAAAGTAAAAATAAGTGTGAGCAAGTTGGATATAGCGGTTGTTCCCAAAAAGGTTTCGCTACCAAAACGGAATGCGATGCTTGTAAGTGTGGGTGAATTTTTAATTCGATTTACGTCGTTTTGGAATAGGTGAAAATCCTCCTAACCCCCTTGACAAGGAGGAATTAGATTCTGCTT
>JBBQDY010000187.1:0-6498 GCA_038320155.1 Cytophagales bacterium | reverse complement strand
ATTACTTAGGCATGATCACAGAATCAATCACGTGGATTACTCCATTTGAAGCTTCAAGATCAGCTGAAACTACAGTAGCGGCGTCAATTTTAACCCCATCTTCCATAGTTACCGTGATTTCTTGGCCGTTAACTGTTCCAGCTTTTTGTCCGTCAGATAAGTCTTTTGACATTACTTTACCTGCTACTACGTGGTAAGTAAGTATACCGGCAAGTTTTTCCTTGTTCTCCGGCTTAAGAAGCTCATCCACTGTACCCTCGGGTAATTTCGCAAATGCTTCGTTAGTTGGAGCGAATACTGTGAAAGGACCATCTCCGCTAAGCGTTTCTGCTAATCCTGCTGCAACAACAGCCGCAACGAGTGTGCTGAAATCTTCATTACCTGATGCAATCTCTACAATGTTTTTCATATGATAGTTAGTTTAAATGTAAGAGTTGAACACGATGTGTCTTGTATTGTTCAAATAATTCTGTAAATAAATAGTATCGATTGGAACTGTAATTTTTAGAGGTTTAAGTCAATAAAATCCTTGTTAATAATATGTTAATTCTATATTAAATTATCATATAATTTGTGGTATTTAAACAAGAAAGTCAGTGCAACAATTGAAAATTTGACCGAAGACAAAGCTGAAATAGAAAAATTGTAAATGTGAAAATTAAACTGTGTCGATCCAGAAATTTATTGAATTGAAAGTATCTCGCTGAGCTACCCAAAGGTAGAAATTTGGAGGTTCGAAAAGTTAAACAATCCCGTTGTACTACCATCTTAATAGTTGCAAAATTTCGTTAGGCAAGCCAATTTGCCTCCTGATAATATCGTGTAACCAAATCCTTTAAAAAAAAACCATTTACTGAAAGCTATACAACCAAAAATCATTCAAATCACTTCTGTCGACTAAGCCACCTAAACAATCCCCAATACTTTTTCCGCCATCTTCCTATACTTACTTAAATCAGGAACCAGAACATCGGTTTCCTTTGCAGCTTCATCCCAGGTTCTCATTCTAAGCGATAATTCGAATAGTTGGTTATTTTCAAAGGCTTTAGCTTCTTCTGAATTCATCGGACCACCCTGATAGCCTAAGGTTTGCAAGCTGGCTTCTGAGAGTTTTTCAAAGTATTTAGGGTATTTGAAAGTCAAGTAGCGCTTTGCCTGCACGTGGTTTTCTACGAGTTGCGAAACCTTTTCAGGGAAGCCCATTTCTCTCAGAAAATCCGCTCCGATCTGCTCATGTCGCTTCACTCCAAATCTTCCCATGGATTCCATATACTTATTCTGTGCCAGCAAATGACCGATATCATGAAAAAATGCAGCTAAGATGACTTCACCATCGAAGCCTTCTTTTTCGGCCTGCTGAGCAGATTGCGCCATATGTTCGATTTGGGATATAGGTTCTCCGATATAATCGGCCGACCCAAATCGCTCATAAAGTTCAAAAACTTGATCCAACCTTTCGTTTTTATCTGAATCTTTCATTTAACAAATGTTTATAAATACTAAATAAGTAAAATGAAATCAAAAATCGAGTTTGCTAATGTGAAGTTTATGTGAACTTGCGGAGATAAGCCTAACAGAATTTAGAAGTTTAATTTTTTGGTAGTTGAAATTTTGTTTATCCCCAGAAGGGTAGGTCTCAATCTAAAACAAAAGTTTGATAGGAATTGAATCAAATTCCCTTCTATTGAAGCAATTAAAGAGAATTTATTAAGGTAAATCAGGAATAAATTTGGTTAATTGAAACATTGCGAACACATAATTTAAATTCTGGTCAATAATTTTCCAATCAGTTTACTTCATGATTTTTTAACAAATGGATAACCCGAAGTTTTTATAAATCCTTAAGCCAATGTTTAATTTTGCTAAACAGTAATTGAGTTGGTTTTGCTTTAAAGAGGGGATGAAAGCCTGGCTGATTTCCCTTTTTTTCGGTAAACTACGAACATACTAATCAAACTAGCATGCCTCAAATTAAACTGGCGGTTTTTGATATGGCAGGAACCACCATCCACGACGAAAACAACGTCGCAAAAGCTTTTCAAGCAGCACTAAATAAACATGGCTATCCGCTAGTCTCGCTACAGGAAGCCAACGAAAAAATGGGTTATTCCAAGCCTCAAGCAATTCAGGAATTACTTGAAATCCACGAGCTCGATTCCAGCAAAATCACAGAAGATTTTATATCAGAAATCCACGCGGATTTTGTGCAGGGAATGCTTAAGTATTATTCGACCGAACCCTCGATTCGTGCGGTACCGGATGCGGAAGAGGTCTTTGACAAGTTGCATGCACTGGGAATTAAGGTCGCTTTGGACACTGGTTTCAGTCGGGATATCACCGATATAATATTGAATCGGGTGGGCTGGTCTAATGGGAGATTTGTCGATGCCACCGCAGCAAGTGATGAAGTGCCAGAAGGAAGACCCTCGCCTTTCATGATTCAAAAGATTATGGCTGAGCTTGGGATTAAGGATCCAAAAGAAGTAATCAAAATCGGAGATACTGAAGTCGATGTCAATGAAGGCCATAATGCCGGATGCCTGATGAGCATCGCTGTGACTTCGGGGATCTTTTCCAGATCCGAGCTTATTCCTCACGATCCTACGCACCTAGTGGAAAATCTTCTGGAAGTTGTCGCGATCGTCGCGGAATATGAACAATCCTTGATTCAAAAATGAAGCAGATTCCTGCATTGACCCGGCGATTGGCGCAGACCAGCTCTTTCAAAATGAGCGTTTTTGCCGCTATCACAGGGTTTTTGGTGTACAGTAGCATGTATGCTTTTCGCAAGCCCTTTGCGGTGGCGACTTTCGCAGGAGAAGAATTTTTGGGATTTGACTATAAGGTTTGGCTGATCCTCGCCCAAACGCTGGGGTATATGGCAAGTAAATTTTTTGGAATCAAAATGATCTCGGAGCTTTCCAATTCCGGGAGAGCTTGGCTGATAGTTGGCTTGATTTCGGTTTCTTGGTTAGCACTGTTTGGATTTGCAGTTTTGCCCGCCCCATTTGGTCTGATTTGCTTTTTGATCAATGGTTTTCCTTTGGGACTGATTTGGGGAATCGTTTTTCACTACATGGAAGGACGCAAATTCACTGAAATGATGGGCAGTATGCTTGCCGCGAGTTTTGTGTTTTCCTCAGGTTTTGTTAAGAGCGTCGGCCAATATTTGCTGGTCAACTTTCCCATTTCAGAATACTGGATGCCTTTCGCCACCGGCGCGATATTTTTCCCACTCCTAATCTGTAGCGTGTTTTTGCTCAATCATATTCCGGAACCCACCGAGGAAGACAAACTCCTTCGTTCTCCTCGAAGCGCGATGTCCGGACAAACTCGGATGGACTTTTTTATAGCATTCAAACCCGGATTGATTATCCTGATTTTGGTCTATATGATGCTCACGGGGCTTCGGGATCTTCGGGATAATTTTGTGATAGAGATTTGGCGGGGCTTGAATATTCCCGTCGAACCTGAGTTGCTTACACAAACCGAAATCCCGATCACGCTGGCACTTTTAGTCATGATGTCATTATTGGTTTTAGTGAAAAGCAATAAAAAAGCATTCTACCTCAATCACGGGATTATCATCGCAGGATTTGCGGTTTCCATTTTGTCCACCCTTGGCCTGCAAAGTGGCTTGATCCCTCCATTTCTCTGGATGGTTTTAGCCGGTACTGGCGTCTACATGGCATACATTCCGTTTAATTGCCTACTCTTTGATCGGTTGATTGCCACTTTTAAGTATGCTGGTAACGTCGGATTTCTCATGTATTTGGTAGATAGTTTTGGCTATTTGGGTTCCTCAATGGTACTCGTCGCCAAGCAATTTGGTCAATTTGAAAATCTCAGCTGGCTGAATTTCTACATCAATTCCTTGCTGCTTTTCCTTAGTCTTTCACTGATTTTGATGCTCGGGTCTTACTTCTATTTTCAGAAGAAAAGCAAAAGCAAAAGCAAAATAGAATCGCTCTCCTTTTCCCAAACTTTACTTACGTAAAATGAACTCACAACCTACCGCAATCGTCATCGGCGCAGGGATAGTTGGCCTTTCCATGACTCGAGCTTTGCTAGCCAAAGGCTGGTCAGTGCAGGTTTTTGAAAGAAATCCACAGGCTCAAGGAGCATCGGTTCGGAATTTTGGAATGATTTGGCCGGTGGGTCAAGCACAGGGTATCGGGTATGATCGTGCCATTCGTTCCAGAGAAATCTGGCTTGAAATGAGCCAAAAAGCAAATTTTTTCGCTGACCAAACTGGATCCATTCATTTAGCCTATACCGATCTGGAGATGCAAATCGTCACGGAATACGTGGAGGCCATGCAGATGAAAAAGTCGGCAATTTCACTTTTCCCGGAGGAGACGTTGAAGAAAAGTCCTGCGGCCGTCGCTAAGGGTTTGAAAGGGGCGCTTTGGTCCGACGAAGAAGTCATCGTGGATCCGAGAGAAGCAATTTTAAAATTAGCTCAATACTTTGAAAATCAGGAAGGAGTGCAGTTTAATTGGAATACCGTTATTTCAAAAATTGAAAATAATTCGGTTTGGTCAGGCCAAAAAAACTGGTCGGCCGACCGGATTTTTGTATGCTCAGGCGCTGATTTTGAAACTTTGTATCCGGAGGTTTTTCGCGAAGCGGATATTACCAAATGTAAACTTCAAATGCTGCGACTTGTCCAGCAACCTCAAGACTGGCGGATCGGTCCACCGCTTTGTGCGGGTCTGAGTTTTATTCATTACAAAGGTTTCGAAGTGGCGGCCTCGCTTTCGAAGTTGAAGGAAGTCTATCAGGAGCAATATCCTGAACTGATGGATTGGGGCATTCATGTGATGGTCTGCCAAAATGGTATCGGAGAACTTACTATCGGGGATAGTCATGAATATGGATTGAATATGTCTCCTTTTGATCAGGCCCAAGTGAATGAATTGATTTTGGATTTTTTGAAAAAATTTGCGCAGTTCAAAGACTGGCGCATTGGATCAGCTTGGCATGGAATCTATCCCAAAATGACCAATGGTGCCATAGAATTGGTAAAGGAAATCGATGAAAAAGTAACGATCGTGAATGGGGTAGGAGGTGCCGGAATGACACTCTCCTTTGGATTGGGAGAAGAGGTGGTGGAGAAGCTTGGCTGAGATTGGCTTCGCTAGATAAGATTCGTGAAATATGCCTTCGGCGAGAAAGGCTTTGCGAAATCTATTTCTGCCGTGTTAGATTATCCGCTACTTTGCCAGTAGGCAGAAGATGTAAGGATATAATTGGCGCATAATTGATAATTGTGAGTTGCGGTCTTCCCGCTTGGGTCCTAATAAGCGAAGAAAATAAGCCTACAGTAATCATTGCGGATATCCATACGACCGTTTTTCAATTAGATTTAGTAATTTCCCAGACCAAACAATCATTCGATTTCATGGAACATGAAGTGGTCGTTCAGATCAGTAACAAAATCAAAAGTATCCGAAAGGAAAAAAGTCTCACCCTTCAAGATATCGCAGACCGAGCTGGAGTTACCAAAGGTTTAATCTCTCAAATCGAAAACAGCCGGACCATTCCTTCCTTACTCGTCTTGATTCAGATCATCAAAGCGCTGGAAGTGGATTTAGATCTTTTTTTCAATGATTTGGGCGCCCATGGAAATGGAGCACCTATTCTGGTTCAGCGAAAATCTGATTACGAGCGATTCGAAAAGGAGCCTGCAAGTGGCTATGAGTATTCGCGCATTTTCACCAAGAAAGTGAAGCAAAGCACCGTCGATATAGTGCTGCTTGAGATCCAGCCCGGAAGTTCACGTGACTTCGTGCAGACGGAGGCCTTCGAGTACAAGTACATTATTTCAGGAAAAGTCAGGTATCAATTTACCGATCAGGAGATTGAACTGGAAGCTGGAGACTCCATGCTGTTTGATGGAAGATTGGCTCACAACCCGAAAAATGAAGGTGATACCACAGTGCAGATGTTAGTAGTTTATTTCTTTGAGGAAAAGTGATGAATCTACTAATTTTACCTTGATCGTTATCCTTCTTTAGGATTACCTTAAAATTCTGGGGAAAATGCACTTGGGGCACGAATCACCAAGACTCAGTGAGGAGTAAATTCTCATCGATAGAAGATAAAGGAAGGTAGATTTAGGCGTCGGGCATTCTTGAATCGAGGCTGCCAGATAGGAAAGAAATAACCGCAATTAAGGTTGTATTATGTTGGGCGAAATCCTAGCGCAAAAAACACGAAATTATGCGTAAAATATCTATTCTGTCTCTTATTATATTTATTACAATCGGCTTGACCTACTGGTTGATTTACTATGTTGGAATGCAAGGTTTTTTATTCGCATGGTCTCTGAACCTCATGTTGATGGCATGCGTGCTTGCATTTACTGAAACTTTAAAAAGCCAAGCTACTTCGACATATTATAATCAAAAGAAGTGGGAAAGAAATGGAAAAATGTATGAGTTTCTTGGGATAAATTTCTTCAGGAAGTTGTTGGTTTGGATTGGTTGGGAAAGA
>JBBQDY010000186.1:0-6559 GCA_038320155.1 Cytophagales bacterium | reverse complement strand
GCGTGAGTGAAGGATATCTCCAATGATGGCGACTTTCTTTCCAGCTATTTCTCCAAATTTCTCTTTGATCGAATAAGCATCCAAAAGTGCCTGCGTTGGATGTTCATGGGTACCATCACCGGCATTGATGATGTTGGCTTTGACATTTCTGGAAAGAAAATGAGGTGCTCCCGGGCTGGCATGGCGCATGACCACCATATCGACTTTCATCGCCAGAATGTTATTAACTGTATCCACGAGCGTCTCTCCCTTTTTCACCGAGGAGTTGCTTGAAGAGAAATTCACGACATCAGCAGAAAGTCTTTTTTCTGCTAATTCAAAAGAAAGTCTTGTCCGAGTAGAGTTTTCGAAAAATATGTTGGCAATGGTGATGTCTCGAAGTGAGGGCACTTTTTTGATTGGCCTATTGATCACTTCTTTGAAATTAGCCGCCGTTTCCAAAATGAGCTGAACATCATTCTCGGTTATATTCTTTATTCCTAATAGGTGTCTGGTGCTTAGTTGCGACATAGTCATGATTTAACTTTCTCAGTGATCCAAATAGCATCTTTTTCATGGCCTTGCTCCGCCCATTCTACGACTACATATTGACTTTCCAGGGTGTTTACTCTAGTGCCATAGTAATCCGGCATTATTGGATAGTCCCGGGTTAATTTGCGATCCACCAGAACCATAAGCTCTACTTTCTGCGGTCTGCCAAATGCAATCATAGCATCCATAGCCGCTCGAACAGACCGTCCTTTGTAGAGTACGTCGTCGACAAGGATGACTTTTTTTCCTTCTACCAAAAAATCAATTTTGGTCTCATTGGCTTTCAGTGGTAAATCCCTTCTGCGAAAATCATCTCGATGAAAGGTCGCATCCAAATAACCTGATGGCACTTTCACTCCGGAAATTTCTTGCAAAAGACTGACGATTTTATCCAGTAAAATTGGTCCCCGAGGCTGTAAGCCCAATAATACGGTATTGTCAAAATTATCATGATTCTCGATCAACTGATGACAGAACCTTCTGAGTATGATCTGAATCTGTCCTTCGTCTAAGACTAATCGCTTTTGCATGGGGTAGATTTGCGGGTAAATATAAAAAATAAATCTAGTCCACGGTCGGCAGCGGCTGATACAATTCCCCATCGACAAGAATCTTTGCTAAGAAATAAATCTCCCGAGTTTCCTGGCCTCCTGATTCTTTTAGGTATCGAATCTTCTGTGTCCCTGATAGCAAGTAATACCGATCATACCAATGGATCAATCGGAGACTGGATGGATTAGTCGTGACGATTCGCTCTTCTTTGTCCGCCAGCTCCAGTTCAAAATCCAAGTGTTCAAAAACCTTCTGACCATTTTTGAAATAACTCAATTTGATCGTCAGATCACGGACATACATGTGATAATACTCATTCCCCACAACTGCCACTTCACCAAACGCTTCTGGATAGGTGGTGATCAATCCGTCATAGGTTGCTGCATTGTCCCAAATCACCTGACCTGTTTTAGCTACTTTCATGAAATGAGCCGAGAGGTATTGATATTCTGGAGCAGATTGATAAACTGAAACTGCTGGTGAATTATATCCATTTGGAGTCGTAAACTCTCGCAAGTTCGGATCGTACCCGGTACGATTCCAAGTATTATAGCGATACCCACTCGTGGGCGAAAAGAGCGAGTTAGCACCTCTAGAGCTTTTGACAGCAAAATGATCAAAGTAAATAAAATAAGCGTCATCAGTTTGGTGAATGTCGCGGATCGAATAGTAATTCTGAATGGAAGGAATCTTCCCTTTTTCTAAATCCGACATCACCGATTTGTCCTTCTTATTTTTTGCACGCTCACCTAAGTAATTGTAGAAATTGGGAAAATCCCCAAGGGTATAATTTTTGAGTTCATACTCACCAAACTCATTGATCTCCATAATGTACATCCCTTGATAAGAATCTCTTCGATCGATCCCAAAAGAGCCAATCATTACATTTTGGTAATCACCCTTTTCTACCAAAACCCCATCTAAAATCTCCTGGTCAAGTTCCCCAAAGTTTTCTACTTTGATCTCCCGAACCAAGTTCCCTTGGAAGTCATAGGTATTTATACTCACTTCACGATTTCGATAGGGAGTTTTTCTACTCAATACCACTTCCAAAGCTTCCAATTCTGGTCGTTTTTTAATCTGTAGAATCTGAGTTTCATCATTGTAAAATCCCTGAAACGTTTGAATATTTTTGTTTTTTAGATCAAAAAGTTGAATTACAGGTCGATTATCTGCATTTCCCATAAACAGTGCCTGATCACTCAACACCAAAAACTCGACTAGCTCCATATTGAGCAAATTCTCCACGCTGTATTCATAGCCTTGCTTGGTGTCGAGATCGATCCTCAAAATATATTTTTCGGCAGATAGTGCATATCCTTTTCGGAATAGAATAAAAAGCTGATTCCCATCTGTGTCGTAGCCCAGCATGTCAAAGGCTTCCCTGATCGGATATTCTACCAGTCCACTGCCACTATTAAGTTCCTGATCCGATGTGAAATATTGGAAGACCTTATTAAAGCTCAGTCCATTGGGTGAAATCGTCCGAAAAGATACGATCCCATTTTTTGTTGGCGACATTTGAAAGCCAGGATCATACAATCCAGAAGGAACCTCAAATCGACTAACCCACCTCACTTGACCGAAAATCTCATTGGAGGCGGCAAATAATAGCACGAATAAAAATAGAACTCTCATAAACTCATTTTCATTAGAATGTCTGCCTCAATTTTGCTGATTGGCATCACGGAAAGTCTGGATTGCTTGATCAGTGCTAATTCAGATAATAGATCAGTTGATTTGATCTCACTTAAACTAACCGGATTTTTCAAGGGCTGTTTGGATTTGATCTTTACGGCAACGAAATCTTGGTCCTTCGGATCCGGAAAAGCTTCTTCACTTACCTCTGCCAAACCAACGATTGCTTTTTCCTTCCCGCTATGATAGAAAAATACTTGATCGCCCAATTTCATTTCCTTCATGAAATTTCGAGCTTGATAGTTTCGAACGCCATCCCAAATATCTTCCGACTTGGCACTCAAATCATTCCAAGAATAAGAATTCGGTTCGGACTTCATCAGCCAATAATTCATTTTCAATATTATTTATAGCCTAAGTTGAAAATCTTTGATTTCAATTTTAAGTTAACTATTAAGGACTTAAATTGAAACTCAATTTGAAGACAATTATCTTCAAGCCCAAACGAATACTACACATTTTGGATCACAAAACTTTACTTAAAAGACTAAAGCTCTGCATTCAACTGATGGAGCTTCACGATGAAAATCCCTTCAAAATCCGAAGTTATCAGAGCGCACTCATCACATTGGAGCGTGGAGATCAGGATATAATGGAGCTTTCCAGCTCAGCACTATCTCAAATCCCCGGGGTAGGAAAAAGTATTTTGGAAGCCATTGAGCAATTAAAGTCTCGCGAATCTTTTGACTTTTTGGATCAACTTTTGGAAAAAACTCCAGAGGGGATCCTTGAAATACTTCAAATCAAAGGACTCGGTCCAAAAAAGGTAAAAACCATTTGGGAGGAACTAGGAATCACTTCCACTCATGAATTGATGGAAGCTTGCCAATCAGGCAGAGTGGCTAAAATCAAAGGCTTCGGAGAAAAAACCCAAGATACCATCATTCAAAATCTGGAATTCAAAGCTTCCAATGCTGGAAGATGGCTATTTGCAGAAATTGAGGAAACCATTGAAAAAATCAGTTTTGAACTCCAAGAACTTTACCCCGCAGCAGAATTTGCTATCATAGGTGATTTTGCAAGAAAAATGGAAATCATTTCTGAAGCTGAATTTTTGATCGGAATGGAATCGCTCTTTGGCGGAAAGGAAAAATTAAAATCAATGGGTTCGATCAATTGGGATCTAAGCCAGTCCAGTCCTTTTTCCTGGAGGGGAACTATGAACGAGGTAAACTTAAAAGTCACCGTTCACTTTACGACCAGAAAAGATTTTCTTTGGAAAAAGCTTTCGCTCATCGCTTCTCCAGCTCATTTGGCGGAATTGGTGGATGAAAAAGAGAGTATCTCCGAGCGGCTTGCAAAGAAAAATTACGATACAGAAACAGCATTTTTCGAGGTCAATGGGCTTCAATACATCCCGGCAGAAATGCGAGAAGGCTTTGGCGAAGTTGCCTTGGCTAAGGCCAACGAGATTCCAGAATTACTCAAGCAGTCTGATTTAAAAGGAATTTTACACAATCACTCCACCTACAGTGATGGCAAGCACAGCCTTCGGCAAATGGCAGAACATTGCAAAAGATTGGGATTTGAGTACTTGGGTATTTCGGATCATAGCCGCACGGCCTTCTATGCCGGGGGATTGGAAATCGAAAAAGTATTAAAGCAACATGCCGAAATCGACGAATTGAATCGAGAATTGGTCCCATTCCGAATTTTCAAAGGGATAGAAAGTGATATTCTCCCTGATGGAAAATTGGACTATCCCGACGAGACGCTGGCGAAATTTGATTTTATTGTTTCTTCAATTCACTCGGTCTTGAATATGGATATCCGAAAAGCGACCCAAAGATTGATCACCGCCATTGAAAATCCTTACACTACTATTCTTGGACACCCAACCGGCAGACTGCTTCTTCGAAGAGCTGGGTATCCGATTGATCACAAAGCGATTATTGATGCCTGCTCAGCTAATAATGTAGCGATAGAAATCAACGCCAACCCTTGGCGATTGGATTTGGATTGGCGATGGATTCGCTATGCGATGCAGCAAGGCGTAAAACTTTCCATCAATCCGGATGCCCATGAGATGAATGGCTACGATGACATGAAATATGGGGTTTTGGTGGGAAGAAAAGGCGGTCTTACCAAAGAGATGACACTTAATACCCTTACTGAGAATGAAATTACAGCCTATTTCTCCAATCGAAAAGCTCAAATTTTAATTCCCACGAAATGAGTTTGAGATTTTCTTACCTTCGAGCGCTAAATAAAAACCTATGAAGTGGACTAATCACCCTGAAGAAGTATTATTACAACGATCCTTTCTATTGGGAATCACGGGAATCATATTAGGGACACTTTCTATCCTTAACTCAAACATACTCCATTATCAAGCTCCAATGGGTCCGATCAATGGAGTGAGTTTATTGCTTCAATTGATGGGACTTAGTTTGGCCGTTTTGGTGCTTAGAAAACGAAAAATAAGCCAGGATAGTAAGGAAAAAGCTCAAAAAATGGTTTTGGTCTTGGGGGTCGCACTGTTGTTTTTTGTGCTTTCGATTTAGGCAGAATCTAGCGAATCTAATTTTTTCTAAGTTAATTCTGGCTTCAAAAGAATTAAAAAACTAGGTGTTTCCGCTTTGTTGCACGTAGCCAAATTTATTGCTGATTTGATTTGATAAATCCCTCCCGATATTCGGGACAGGCTCTTGCCCTTTTGATCCCGATGGCCATCGGGAGAGGGAATTTGATTCGATTCCAATCATGATTTTGATTCAGATCGGAAGGTGTACTAATGAGGATATGTATAAAAAAAAGCCCAAATCAATAAAGATCTGGGCTTTTCATTTTCTGTAATTTCGGATGTTATTCCGCTTTTTCTTTCTTCTTTACCATGATATTCAATTCAGCTCCTTCGCCAGAATAGTCCGCCATAATCACGTCACCTTCCGAAAGATCACCTTTAAGAATCTCCTCAGCAACTGCATCTTCCAAGTACTTCTGGATCGCTCTGTTCAAAGGTCTTGCGCCATATTGTTGGTCGTACCCTTTCTCGGCCAAGAATTCTTTTGCCTTTTCAGTCAATTCGATCTTATAGCCAAGGTCAGTGATTCTGGAGAATAGTTTACCTAAACTGATATCGATGATCTTGAAAATATGGTCTCTGGTCAAAGAATTGAAGACTACTACATCATCCAATCTATTCAAGAATTCAGGACTGAATGCTTTTTTCAAAGCAGACTGGATCGTGGATTTAATCACATCATCCATGTTGTCTGATTTTGCTTTGTTAGCAAAACCAATCCCTGCACCGAAATCTTTCAGGTCACGAACTCCGATATTTGAAGTCATGATGATGATCGTATTTCTAAAATCAACTTTTCTACCTAATCCATCTGTCAGCACGCCATCATCCAATACTTGAAGTAAGATATTGAACACATCTGGATGCGCTTTTTCTATCTCATCCAAAAGCACTACAGAATACGGCTTTCTTCGAACTTTCTCGGTAAGCTGACCACCTTCTTCATAACCTACATAGCCTGGAGGCGCTCCTACCAAACGGTATACGGAAAACTTCTCCATGTACTCAGACATATCAATTCGAATCAGCGCATCTTCTTTATCAAAAAGATAATTTGCCAGCATCTTTGCCAATTCGGTTTTTCCGACTCCTGTCGGTCCCAAGAAGATAAAAGAACCGATCGGCTTCTTTGGATCCTTCAGTCCAACTCTAGTTCGTTGAATCGCTTTGGTAAGTTTCTTAATTGCCTCCTCCTGACCGATGACCTTTCCGGCCAAATCAGCATTCATACTTAGTAATTTGAGTCCTTCTTTC
>JBBQDY010000185.1:0-6579 GCA_038320155.1 Cytophagales bacterium | reverse complement strand
CTTTTCAGTAATTTGGTTCCAGTATGGCTTGTAGTGGCTGCTTCATTCCTAATGATTATTCCAGGAATCATCATCATCCTACTTGGACTTAGCGTTTTGGCTCAGAAAAACTTGATCGGAGGTAGATTCGGACTCGTGGCTCTAGGACTTTGGTTGCTATGTGTCGGTATTTCCGCTTTCCAGATTCCAAAAATCGTGGTACAGTTCAAAGAGGAGAATTGGTTTAAAACCGAAGAAGCCCTTCCAGTCATAGGAAGAACGATGATCCTTCAGCTCAATCCGATCGGAGAAGAACCGACTTTCAATCAGGTGAATTTGAAGATAGAAGGCACGTCAGATAGCTTGGTAACCTTAAAACAGGAGTTTTTCTCAAGAGGAAGAACAAAAGCTGAGGCAATGAATAACGCCAAAGTGATGACTTATGAATATAGCTTACTAGATTCAATTGTGACCTTTGATGAAGGCTATGATATAAGTTCGATAGATGCGTTCCGGGATCAGAAACTCAATTTGATTCTGAGCATTCCTTATGAAAAGCCGTTCATCATGGAGCGGTCACTACTGGAGGTACTTCGAAATACAATCTATCGAAATGGCTTCAGATCCTCTGACCTTTCCTCCACCACGGTATGGACATTTAATGAAAAAGGGCTAGTCTGTTTGACCTGTGGGGATCAAGACATCGATCCTGAATCGGATGAAGAGCTGATCAAACCAGATTCCATCGAGGTCTCTAAGGAAACGCTGGACAGTCTCAGTAAAGTGAGATATAAAGAATCCAAAGCAAGAATTCTGTAACCAAAGGCACCCGTTTGGGTGCCTTTTTTTGAATCTTCTTGATCGTAATAACAAGTATGAATGAAGAATTTGGCTGGAATACGATTGTCTCGAACTACTTGGAATCAGTTTTGCTTTTCGAAGGAATATGAAAAAGAACCTACAATCTCCATTTGCTTTAATTCTGACTTCGTTTGTGATTTTAGTAACATTTACTGCTTGTAAGTCCATGAAATCTGAAAACCAAGGTGTAAGAGGAACAGTGACTTGGTTGGAAGGAAATCAGATGCCCACCATTAAGTCTGAAGACGAAAAATCAAGCGTTGACGAAAGATTAAAAGGTAAGCCCGTAGTAAGAATCTTAAAAATATACCCTTTGACTAATCTTTCAGATGCCCGAATGGAAAATGGGCTGTTCCAATCCATTGGCGGCGTGCCCATTGCAGAGGTACGCAGTGAAGAAGACGGGACGTATACGCTGAGCCTTCCCCCTGGAAAATACTCTGTTTTTACGGTAGAAGAAGAGGGCTTATTCGCCAATCAATTTGACGCAGAAGGAAACATCGAACCGCTCCACATCAGTGAGGGAGAATGGGTTCAGAAGAATATTGTAATCAATTACCAGGCTTATTTTTAAGTCAAATAATTAAGTCTTCCAATGCTATTTTATAACGTTCATTAATTTGAATTACAGCTACTTGTAACTATTTTACGCTTAGCTAGAACCTCTTTTTCAAAAAAAATTAACTTTTTTTCACTACCCGTGCAACCATTTTTCCAACCTTCGCATCTACTTAATTGAAAACAAAAAGGAATGTTTAGCAGAACTAATTTTTCGACAGAAACAGGTTTAATACAGGGTTGCCTTCGAGGCGAACGAGCTGCACAGCGGCACCTGTATGACACCTACTCTGGAAAATTTTTAGCCATCTGCATCCGATACCTCAAAGATCGGGAGCATGCTGAAGATGTGATGATTGAAGCTTTTATGAAGATTTTCAACAAGCTCCCACAATACCAAGGTAGCGGAAGTTTTGAAGGCTGGATGAAACGTATCATCGTCACCCAATCCCTTATGACGCTGAGAAGTCACCGTCATCTCATGATGGAAGTGAACATGGAGAATGAGGCCGATTATCAGGATCATTCCTACGAACTCAATCATCTCGAAGTAGAAGATCTGCGAGAAATGGTCGAAAGTCTTCCGGTAGGTTACCGAACGGTCTTCAACCTTTTCGCAATCGAAGGATATTCTCACAAAGAAATAGCGGATCTCCTCGGAATCACAGAAAGTACTTCCAAGTCCCAGCTCAATCGGGCAAGAAATACTTTGAAAGAAAAGATTGCCAGTCAAACTAGTATAAAAAAGACAATCAATGGCTAGAGAAAAAACAAATCTGGATCAGTTTTTCAAGGAAAAACTAAGCCAGGACAGCATCAAACCAAGCAAACTTGCTTGGGAGCGATTGGAAAGTCGGCTTCCTCGTCAAGAGAAATCAACAACTCCAGTGATCTGGTGGTCGATAGCGGCATCTGTTGCAGCACTCTTCGTGGCAGGATATTTCGCTTTTACCCTTTCTTCAGTTCCAAATGTAGATCCGGTATTAGCATCCTCCGAAGAAAATCAGATCGAAGAAGTAATCCAACAAACTGAAGAAATCCCGGCTGAAATCAGTCCGGAATTATCCGCTCAACCTGAAGAAAAACCCATCACACAACCAGAAAAGAAAACTAAACCAACTAATTCCATTTCCCAAAAACCTACCTCAAACAGGGTTAATTCTCCGGCTAGCAACTTGATCGCTGTGACCGACGAAAAGTCTGAAGTGAAGAATCCTGACCGGAAAGTAGCGCTTACACCTAGTGTGGAAGAACTCGGTCTACCAACTTTGGCACTTCCAAATCTCCAAGTCAATCAGACTGTGGCGGAGGTGATTGAAAAGCCTGAAGTAGAGGAGCCAGCCTATCGGGTAAAAATCTATTCCGATGGAATAAAAGAAGACAAGTCCTTGATCGAAGGGATTAGTAAAAAAGTAGTTCAAGTCGAAGGACTACTCGGTAAAGTAGATCAAGGCTTTGCAGACCTGCAGGATGCAAAAAGCAATCTCTTTTCTTCACTCCTATCCAAAAAAGAAAAAGGGGCCGAAAAGCCATAAAACCAACCTTAACCACAAGATTAACTGAAATGATTATGAAAAAATACCTGCTATTATTCTGCCTCATGGCAATCGTCCAGATCGGATTTGCATCCAACGGCTTGCCGTCAATAGATAATAAAATAACCTCAGACTCTGTAATTGTAGAATTCGGAAAATCTGGAAGAGTAGTTATTATCGTCAACAACAAAGAGGACTTCGAAAGGCTGAAGTCTATGAACATCAATGAAATCATCCGCGAGCTGGACTTGAAGGAAAACGGAGATACAGGAGAATTAACCATCGTACAGATTCAGAAAAAAGACGGAACCTCAAAAGATATCGTCCGAGTGAACGAAGACGGGATGGAGACTGAAGTAACCATTGGAGGAATCCGCGTATTGGTCGACGAAACCGGTGAGAACACCAAAGTCAAGATCGAATCTGGATTAAAGAAAAAATCAGACCCTCCTTTCCGAACCTATTTCAACATCGATTTAGGGGTAAATAATTACCTGAATGCTGACGGAGGATTTCCCTCCTCCGACAAACCTTACGCAGTCAAAGGCTGGGGAAGCTGGAATGTCGGCTTGAACTGGATGGCCGCACAGCGAATCTCAAAGGGATTTTATTGGAACTTCGGAATTGGATTTCAATTCTACAATTTCAAATTTGAAAACCGTGATTTCCAAGCTGTCAGAGGTGATGATCAGATTGAATTCTTGAATCGGAACGATGTAGATGGTTTCAAAAGCAAAATCTCCGCTTCCTATGTCACTGCGATGACCATGCTTGAGCTTGACTTCGGAAGAATGAACGATGATGGAAGAAAAGGAATGAGAATCGCCTTAGGTCCCTATGCTGGATACAGACTTGGAGGTCAATCCAAATATGTGTATCGGGAACTTGATGACTCAGGCCGTAAGAAAGACAAGCAAAATACCGGGCTTTATCTTCAAAATTTCCGCTATGGCCTTCGTGGTGAGATCGGGGTCGGTCGGGTTACTTTCTTCTCTACCTACGACTTGAATGAATTGTTCCAAGCCGGAAAAGGTCCAGAATTGAATCCAATCACATTCGGAATAGTATTCTAAATCAAAGAGCTCAGGCTAAACCTCACCTTGTTTTTAAAACTTAAACCAACCCTATCATGAATCGACAATTACTAATTGCAGCCATCTTTTTCATAAGCATTGGCTCCTTAACCGCTCAAACAGCTGACAGCAGCAACGTGACAAAAAAAAAGGTCTACACCATCTTTGGCAACACTTGGTATTATGAAAAATATGAGGATGGCACCAGCTCCCTAGAAATGGAATCGGAGGATCAGGACAGTATTCATATAAATAGAAACCGGAAATTCAGCTCTGATCTGGAAGTTGATCTAGGAATAAATACTTGGGTTCCTGCAGACAATGCTCCTGCCATAAAGCCTTGGGGCTCTTGGAATGTCAACCTGAATATGGTCGGCACTTACAAAGCTTCCAAAAACTTTCACTTAAAAACAGGACTCGGAGTCAGTTGGTACAATTTCAAATTGGAAGACACCAATTTGATCGCAGTAAAAAATCCGGAGGGAATTTCATTTGAAGAATTCACAGGAGGAACGGGTACCAAATCAAAAATATCCGCTTCCTATGCAAATGTGACTTTAGTCCCAACTCTTTTGACCAATGATGGCAAGCTTCGTCTGGGAATTGGTGGATATGCAGGACTTCGGCTAAATGGTAGAGGGAAATTCGTCTATGATGATCCCGAGGGTGACAAACAAAAGATCTATGATAAATCAAATTTGTATGCCACCACCTTTCGATATGGTGGCCGGGTTGAGATTGGTGTAGATGACTTCAACCTCTTCTTCAATTATGATCTCAATGAAGTATTTGAAACTGGAAAAGGACCTAAACTTAACGCGATCAGCTTTGGACTGATCATTAGATAATCAACACTATGAAAAACTTGACTAAAATTTTTACCCTAAGCCTAGGCTTACTCTTGGTAGCGACATGGAGCTACGCACAGAATGTCATCGTGGATGCCAAAAAATCTTACTCAAACATCAAGTCAATAGAAGTCAACGGTGGCTGGCTGGATGTGACCTATGAGGGAGGTTCTGGTTCGGAAGTGAAGGTGGACGCTTACCTTGCATCCAACGAATCGGATCAAGATATTGTGTTTGTGACTTTGGGAGACGTACTGAAAATCTCCTACCAGCGAAGCAGCAACAACAACTCTTGGAATAATAAAAATAAAGGCTACATCAAGATCACTGGTCCAAAAGAGGTTGCTCTTCAACTTCGAAACAGTTCAGGTTCCTTGATGGTCAATAATGTTTCGAATAAGGAGACTCTATTAAAAGTTTCCTCCGGTAAAATCTCAGCTAGCAATATCAATGGAAACCTAGATATCCAAGCCTCTTCAGGTTCCTTGAAAATCGATGGAGTTGAAGGTAATGTCATCGCTGGAGTCACAAGCGGAAACGCAAGCATCATGGATGTAAGTGGCGATGTGCAATACAAATCAACCAGTGGCTCGCTGGATGCTGAGAATATTGCCGGGGAAATCAGCGTTGCCTTGACTTCTGGAAATGCTAGACTTAGCAATATCGGATCTTTGGGTTCGCTCAAATTCACCTCTGGAAATATCAAAGCTGAAAATGCAGGACTGGGTAACAACACCTCGTTCAACGGTACTTCCGGTTCTTTTAAAGTTCAGACGCCTTCTAACTTAAAGGCCTATAATTTTTCGCTAAAAGCTTCTTCAGGAAATGTCAAAGTTGGAAATGTCAGTACGGGCAAATCTTTGGAAATGGACAACGGTTCAGGCCCTTGGGTGAAAGGAAGCATTTCTTCAGGAAATATTACGATTGAGAATTAACAAACTACCAGCACTAAAAAGTGAAAACGCCAAGTTGAATCGACTTGGCGTTTTTTTTATGAAATTTTTTGCCTCGAAGGACTTTGAGAATCACTAAGTAAATATCTGAAAACTAATTGGTTCTAGTCTTCAGACTTGGACCTTTTCATTTCAAGTACGATCCATATTCTAAAAACCATGCTGGTATATTATACAGTCTGAAGACTGTTTAGATATAGTCCAAGACTGAAGTCTTGAACGGGGGAATAATTGATTCAAGTCTTCGGACTTGGACCTATTCATTTCAAGTACGATCGATACTCTAAAAACCAAGCTGGTTTATACTACAGTCTGAAGACTTTTTAGATATAGTCCAAGACTGAAGTCTTGAACTAGAGAATAACTGGTTCAAGTCTTTGGACTTGGACCTTTTCATTTCAAGTACGATCCATACTCTAAAAACCAAGCTGTTTTATACTACAGTCTGAAGACTGCTTTGGATATAGTCCAACACTGAAGTCTTGAACGGGGGAATAATTGGTTCAAGTCTTCGGACTTGGACCTTTTCATTATAAGTACGATCCATATTTTAAAAACCAAGCTGGTAGATGCTACAGTCTGAAGACTGCTTTGGATATAGTCCAAGACTGAAGTCTTGAACTACGGAAGCTCACGCGCCAGACACCTGTTATCAAACAACGGACACCTGCCATCTTTTCATTTAATCAGGTCTGGAAGCAAGACGAATCTGCTCCTTCTGATCTTTGTCCAGTTTGAGCAATTTGCTGATCCGATCTGGGGTAGGTTTTCC
>JBBQDY010000184.1:0-6593 GCA_038320155.1 Cytophagales bacterium | reverse complement strand
ATTTTTGAAATGATTCTCCTCTTAAAACTTTTGCTGGCTCATCTCTTGGGGGATTTTTTTCTGCAGCCTACCGCTTGGGTAGAATCCAAAGAAGCGAGAAAAATCAAATCACCCGTATTCTATTTCCATCTGTTTATTCACGCGGGTTTACTTGCGCTTTTACTTTGGGATGCGAATTACTGGGGGTTGATTTTGGCGCTCACACTCAGTCACGGGCTGATCGACCTTTTAAAACTCTACCTCCAAAGCAAGAAAACAAGGCCGCGCTGGTTTATCATCGATCAGGTGCTGCATCTAATCAGTATTTTGGTTGTCTGGTGGATTTGGGAAAAACCGGAGTTAGAAATTGAGTCACTTTTGCAAAATCCCAATGTGCTGATCCTTGCGTTCGCAGTCCTGTTTCTGACTCAACCTGCAGGTATCCTTTTAGCAAACGTATTAAAAAAATGGTCTATTGAAATCCAGCAAGACATCAATCAATCCCTACCCAATGCCGGAAAGTACATCGGAATTTTGGAGCGGCTTTTTGTTTTTGGATTTATCCTGACCAACCATTGGGAAGGTGTGGGTTTCCTAATCGCTGCAAAGTCCGTGTTTCGGTTTGGCGACCTTCGGAAATCCAAAGAGCGGAAACTTACCGAATACATCCTGATCGGTACCTTGATGAGTTTCGGAATTGCTATGGGAGTTGGGTTGTTGGCTACTTATTTATTGGAATTGTAAGTATTCTTTCCGCCCTTTTGCCCTATTCTGTGTCCCCACAGACCGGAATAGATTCTCAAATTCTGCTGCCCCGGTCTGTGTCTCCACGGACCGGAAGCTTTAAAAAATCCCTCCCGATATTCTGGACGGACACCAACCCTCCGCTGCGGAAGAGAGAATTTGATCCGATTCAATTTCTACATTTGAAATTCATCATTTTCCATTATGTGTATCCTCATAAGTGCACGTAAGGAATTAAAACAAAATCTTGATCGGATTCGGATAAAATTCCCCCTTTTTCAAAGGGGGTAAGGGGGATTTTTCAAACCAATTCAGCAATAAATTTGGCTACCTGTAGCATTGCGGATACACATATTTCACATTCATCATTTTAAAAACTTTTGGTGCTTTTCTTTTAAAAAAACTCCTTAACCCTTCCTTACCATCTCAATATGCTCAATCCCATCCTCATCATAGACTTCGCCATCAGTGACAAAACCCAAAGAAGAATAAAAACCAAGCGCATAAGTTTGTGCACCTAGACGGATGTCTCCCGGCCCGAAAAGTTTCTGACAATAGTCAATGGCTAACTCCATCACTACTTTTCCCATGCCTTTTCCTCTTACAGAGGGTGCAGAAACAACTCGACCGATTGCCATTTCGGGATACGATAACCCAGCAGGAACCAACCTACTGTAGCCTACGAGTTGATCTTCTGAAAATAACAGCAGATGGTGACATTTCAGGTCCTTATCATCTTGATCGAGGAACACACAGTTTTGCTCCACCACGAATACCTCGCTTCGTAACTTTAACAAGTCATACAATTCGTGTACGGTGAGTTCTTGGAAGGCTTTGACGGTGTGGGTTAGATTCATTGAATGTGAGTTTGGGGTGTCTTTATGCATATTTCGGGTTAAACCTAATCCAAAGGCTGGATAAGCTGATAGATTTTGTTTTCCTGCGAATAGTTGATTCTGTGAAGCGGAAAAGCCATCATCAACCCGCGGGAAGTGCTCCAAGGGATAACATTGGAAAAGCGGCTGTCTTCTATAAGTTGGAAAGGATAAAGCTTCTTTTGCATCATATCCAGTCGGAACCATTCGTAATTCCTTCCTAGAATTAGTAATTGATTCTTGTAGGAAAATAATGAAACTGAATTTGAAAAAAAGCTCTGGGATTCAAAAAAAACTGTTGTTGGCCCACCAATTTGGAAGGTTATGATTTTCAATGGCGCCTCACTTGCCATTGAGTAAATCGTATTCCCCTTGATCACAAAACTTCTGTTTCGCATCTCATTAGGGACCTGTATAGGACTCAATTCCCAAGAATTGGAGGCCGGATCATACACTCTAAAATTCAGGTAATTATTCATAATCACATAGATTTTCCCTTGATAAGCAAAGGATTTACTCACATGTGATAATTCAAAAGGGAAATCTGCTAAGCGTTCCCAGGTATTATTTTGAAAATCAAAGCGGTGGAAATCTTTAAAATTCTGTTCATTTCCAGTCTTGAAGTTAAAGCCCAAACCGAAGTAGAAATAGCGATCATCGTAGCCGGTAGCGAGTGGGCTCTGGCGACTCACGCCCACATTCGGCAAATCACTCAGGTCGATCCAAGCTCTACTATCTATAGTAAAGGATTTTAAACTATTTATCCCTCCATTGGATAGCAGGAGCATCCGATCCCCCATGATCACTCTGTTACTATATTCCAAATTTGGAGAAGAAAGAAAATCACTGTAGGTAGTCCAGCTTTTTTTGACTTGAATGGACTCCGAATAAGTATCCTGAAAACCGCTGCCTCCCAAAATCACGTTGTAAGGGCCGGAAGGCAGATTACCCAATATCGCGGAATAGGAAGTGCCTGAAGTTGAATTCAATTTCAAGATCTGAGAGGCCGAGCTACCAGACAATTTAATACTGAATTCATTAGCAGGATATTCTGCGTTGACGCCAATCTGTAAAAACTCTCCTACAAACAACTCCATAGGGGTCACCGATTTGATGGACGGGAAATCAAGTGAGAAGTAAGCTGGCAGTATTAAAACCTTGCCACCACTTTTTAGGACCAAGTCAAACTTCTTATTGGTCGGCGTAAGGTTGTTTGAATTTTTAGTGACTTTGAATACCAGTTCTTGGTTAGACGCTGATACTTTGGTGATGTAGAAATTGGCTTCAATTCCAGGGATTTCCAGAACATTGTTTTCAAGGCGGCTATTAAAAAAATCCCCTTTGATCCGAATCAAAGCCGAGAAGTAAATCTTGTCGGTTGAAACTTCCTCAATAATTGGAGGATTGACACCTTCGCTAAGGAAATTAAGGGTCTCACCAAAAATATAGGTGCTACCCACTTTGACATATGGCTTGACCAGGTAATTTACATCTTTGACAAGGTCGTAGTCGATCCGCAATACCAATGGCCCCGCAGATGGATTCCCGGATTTTGTAAGCCAATAAAATTCTGAATCCGAATGTTTATATCGTGCTTTATCCGATTCAATAAACCTCAATCCATATTCGTCGATAGGAGCCCTTCCATTTTTCAGGACTTCAAACTCAACTGTGGCTCCTTTTTCATCCACCTTAGTCACTCCAATACTCTCTATAAATGGATAATCCCTCTGACTGATAAACTCTTCTTCTTCACAAGAAAAAAGCAGGAACATCAGTAGCCCTGTCAGCAAGTGATTTCTTTTCATATTCCTCAAAATTTATAACCCAGATGTAGATTGATACCCGAAATTTGATCTTTTGTCTCTTGCTGCAGTTGGAAATAGCTCAACTCCAAAACTAATCCACGATGTTTAGAAAGATATCGCTCTAGTCCCAAGCTGGTATTGATTCCTGAATACTTTGAATCTATGGCGAGAGGCCTCTGATAGGTCAGAATCTGAGCTTCCTGAAATTCAGCGATAAACATTCCGCCCTTCTCCAGGGATAGAATTGCGAAACTATATCCAAATGAAGCAAATCCCCGTAAGCGATTGGGCTCAAAATCAAGGTAATATTTACCCCGAATAGGAAACTGAATCAGATTGTAATCCAAGTATAAATCTGACTTCGAGGTTTGGTTGCTAATTCGATATTCTTGGTAGGCTTGGCCATCAAACTGAGAAAAATTAGCGCCAAGGTTGATGGAAATATTCCGCTTGAAACTGACAAAATACTCCCCATTCATTCCGACGACAGGGGAAAGAAATGAAATTTTACCGATGACATTAGTAAAGGGGATCAGGAATTGAGTTTGCATGTTACTCACACCGATAAAAGGTGTAAAAACCAACACTTTGGTGAAAGTTCTCGGTTTGGTGATGGTATTAATGGTCTTGGAAAGGTATTCCAAAGGAAGCTCCCAAAGTGGCGTGATGCCTATAAGGTCCTGGACGATTGGATCATCATAATTCTCAGCCAAAATGGCTTTATAATTTTCCTTGTTCAACGGTGTAATTCCCTCTGGAGTCTCCAGAAAAAAGTGAAGTTCTTTGGCATTGAGTTTCCAAAGTGAAGCATTGGAAACTGAGTCATTTAGCAGTTCCAAAAAAACTGATTGCCGCTGTCCATTCAACTGTATTTCTTTTCTCAAATAGAAAAGATCGGACACTCTAAACTCTTTTACTGTCGAAATATCATACGTGTTATACCCACCCTTTTTGGTGCGTTTAAATTCTAATTCAGTGTCGGGATGAATCGGAGCGGATTTAATATTACCATAGGTTAAAACACTGTCTACAACGATGTAATCGGTTTTTTTTTGTGCTAAAATCTGAAATGATATGCCTAGGTTGAAACCGATGAGCATCCAAAACAGCTTAGAACACACTAGGGTTGAAAGTAGAGTTTTAATCATGTATTCTATTTAGAGTGGAAGTATTACTAAGAATTTGGTCTTAAATCTAGAAGAAATATTCATTCTCAAAAAATCTCAAGAGGAAATTATTCAAATAAAAAGAACTGATCCGCAATGTATGATTCTACATTTTCCTAGCTAGGTCTTCCAGGTTTCATTGAAAAATTTAACATGATCAATACCATATTCTCTGGGAAATCTCAGCGGTATACTAGCAACTATCCGATTTCTTTCGAGAAGCGTTAAGAACCTTCGGAGTTTACCGTGATCTAAATTTCCATTTTCAAATCTTTCTATTTATATCGCTCCAATTCCTCGATTTCCATTATTTTTAGTCCATCAATCAATCCCTTTTACCTATGACCCGATTTATTTTAGGATTTTTAGCAGCTGCACTGGTATTGGGTGGAATTTGGTTTTTTACTGCAAGAAATACTTCCCTCGAGCTTTTGGAAACCAACTCTGCATTGATCCAAAAGCAAATTGAGCAGGTTGGCAAATTGATCGTGACAGAAGGCTATTATTCTCAGGTCTTTAATTATAAAAATTCTCAGAAAATCTTCCTCAACCTGGTCAGGGCGGATAAGAAAGCCCTCATCGTAGTAAATACCAAAGCCACCGTGGAGTATGATCTGCGAAAGTTGCAGACTAAAATCGATGAAGAATCGAAGACTCTGACGATTCTAAGCATTCCTGATCCGGTAATCAATATCTATCCGGAATTTGAATATTACGATGTGACTCAGGATTATTTGAATCAGTTTGAAGGCAAGGACTACAACAAAATCAAAAGCACCATCACGGCTCAGGTTCGAACTAAGATCGAGGCATCAGATCTCAAAAAAGATGCGCGTGATCGGTTGATGAGCGAGTTGCTTAACATTTTCATCCTCACCAAATCCATGGGCTGGACGCTACAATACAATGATACGGTGATAGAGAGTGAGGATCAATTGAGGAGCGTGAGATAGATATCTTTCCTAAAAACAGTTCTTTTATTGCCTTAAAAAATTGTTTGGAGTTAGAAATTAATCTACGCTCGTTTTACATTTGAGGGGTCATCCAAGTCTCAAACACATCGTTAATTGAATTGGTAATTTCTTTGAGATCACGATTTAAGATAGCCACACCCAAAATTAAAACAGCTGCTGCCACATTCAATCCTTTTTGAATATTGGTCAAGGTACTAATCGTTCCGTGGATTTCTGATGTTATTGTATTGATTTTTTCTAATGAGTGGTTCACCTCATTCATGACCAAAGTAGTAGCATAGGCTAAAATATCTTCTCCAAATCTCAAAAGGGAATTTTGAATATCGCTCAAATCTTTGTTTTCAGCTAGGGTAAGCCGATCCCAATTGTGATACCTGAAATCCCCTATTGCCCTTCCTAAAAAATAGAAATTATCTGATAATTGCTTCGCTTGATCCGAATTGAGATTTGCCATCGTTGTTAGTCATTAAGTTTATTAAATTCTGAGATCAAATCCATCACATTCGTGGAGTAGCCTTGCAGTACCTCATTTAAAGTCTTTACAGTTAGTTCGTTCCGATTATCATAGAGTAGTTGATGACCTTGAGCTACCTCATCGAGACTTTTAGCAAATACCTCAAGTATCATTTCCTGTTCTTGGATTTCATCCAACCCTTGGTAATAGTCCAATGCTGCTTTCCTTTTTTCATATCCTGAAATAAACGTGTTGTTCATTTTCATGTCCATGTAGTAGATATAGAGTCGCTCTTTTTTAAATCGCAACTCTCCTTTCAGATTCGTACCCACGATTTGCTTAAACTTATCTAACAATACCTGGATCGGTTCATTTGCTTCCTCGATATATGAGGTTAGTTTTTTGCTTCTGTAATAATCTGTTGTGGTTCTTAGCAGTGTATTGGAAATACTTGAAAAAGCAGCTGCCGTTTTTTCCTCTATTCTTACAGGACCTAATTCCTTTGCACTTAAAGCATTCATCAATGCATCGCTTGAATAATTGGTAAGCTCATTTCGGGACAGATTTTCCAAGCCTTCAAAATATCCTTCAAT
>JBBQDY010000183.1:0-6594 GCA_038320155.1 Cytophagales bacterium | reverse complement strand
CCGGGATTCGAAAAATTTGGAAGAAAAATCAATCGATATTGGGCGAGAATTTACTTTGGTTTGATCTTTTTACCTGTCGAGATCAGACAGGAATGTGACCTCGAAAAAGGAAAAGGCTATATATTTTTAGCCAATCACTTTAGCTACTTAGATATTCCAATGATGGGATTTATCCCTGGAGACGTACTTTTTGTGGGGAAAGCTTCCATTCGGAAAGCGCCGCTTTTTGGATATTATTTCAAGAAACTTCATATCGCAGTGGATCGCGACCGATTGAAAAGTCGAGCTCAAACCATGCGAAGAGCCGGAGAAGTGCTTGACCGGGGAAGCGGGATTATTCTTTTTCCCGAAGGAGGTATCTATACCAAAGCAGCACCTCAAATGATTCCTTTCAAAAATGGGGCATTCCGGATAGCCTTGGACAAACAAATCCCTATCATCCCTGTCACGTTAGCATATAATCATCTAATTTTACCAGACGATGGGAAATTTCTCCTTCATTGGAGAAAGGCTAAAATGCACATCCATCAAGCGATAGTGCCAGAAGAACATGACACCGAGGAAAGTCTCAAAACAAAGTGTTTTCAGGTCATCCAAAATCAACTAGAGCTAGACAATCGATCAGCATGAAAATAGATAAAGAATCCATCAAGAAAATTGCCCATTTGGCCCGATTGGAATTTGACGAAAACAGCGCCGAAAAGATGTCAAAAGACATGAGTCAGATTCTAGACTGGGTGGAGCAATTGAACGAGGTGGATACTACAAATGTGGAGCCGCTGACAACTATGTCTTCTGAGGTCAATGATATGCGGGAGGATAAAGTAGCTCACCAGCTAGATCATGAGTCTGGACTGAAAAATGCCCCCAAAAGAGATGCTGATTATTTCCGTGTCCCGAAGGTTCTAGAATAATGCACAATATTTCCCCGAAATACTCAACTAATTTAATCAACGCACTAGCCCTCCTTTTAGCAATCTTGGGAGGGCTTTTTGCGGGATATTATTTACTTTTTGATTCCTATCCCTATCAAAATATCACGACCGCCTTATTTTCAGAGCGAATCGCTATTCCATTTGATTTGGTACAAATTGGCCCGATTTCATTCCCAATTCAAGTGGATAATTTTTTGGTTTTTCAGGAATTCAAATCACTGAGGCCTGATTTTCAACTAGCAGAAGCCTATGGATTTGCTGCCGGTGTTGGACTTGTCAGCAGTTTGTTCTTAGCGTACCTCAGCGAGTTCAAGAAGGTCTTCTTCGTTATTGGAGGGGTAGCGTGGATCATTTTACTCACGCTAAGCGATTTCAATGGGTTAAATATTGGAGGAGTTTCTTCGAACTATCCGCTGATTATCGCTTTACTGGGGACCTTGATCCCATTATTGCTTCTTTACATTTGGGGTCAGCAATGGAATTTTTTTATCAAATGGCTCTTATTAATAAGTAGTATCGGACTCAGTGCCTGGATCATGGTCAGCCTCAGTCCGGTCGCAAATCCTTTGCTATATCTTTCGGAACACACCTTAATTATAAGCTTTTGTCTTGCACTCGCTTGGATTTTCTGGAATGGACACGCGGTGCTTTCGGGTTTGTTCCTCATTATAGCACGAGCAAATCAGGCTTACCAACTCAAAGTCTCCATCCAGATTGTGGTAGTTGCAGCCATTTATCTGGCGGCTGTTTTTTTTATTTTTCTGGAATTGACTGGAGAAAGCGGACTGCCCTTCCCTACTTTTTCCCCAATCTATTTGATTTTTCCGATGGGGATTTTCGGCTGGATTTCTATTAAAGCTAAAGTTGAGCAAAGTGGAGAACTAATTACTGATAGCAAAGCAATTAAGACGTTACACCTGATTGGTTTTGCATTGACTTTATGGCTGGTTTGGAAGCTAAAAATTTCAGGAAATGTACCCGGCGAAGAACTTCTGAAGCATCTGATCAGCTATTCACAAATTGGATTCTCCTTATTCTTTATCGTCTATTTATTCTCGAATTTCTTGGGAATAATGGATTCTGGAAAAGCTGTCGATCGCATCATTTACAAGCCACTCGCCCTTCCTTATTATCACTTGCGTATTGGAGGCTTGATCACCATGTTGGTATTGATCACCTACGCCGATGCGATCATCAGTGTGCAAGTAAATGCGATGACGACGAATGTGTTGGCTGATTATTATTACCAAACCGATCAAAAACTTGAAGCCAGTATTCTCTATGAAAATTCTTGGATTCGATACCGTAGAAATCCAAAAGCAAAACATGCCACCGCACAATTATTATTGGAGTTAAAGCAACCAAGTTTGGCAAAGCAGCATTTGGAAGAAAGCTTTGCGGAAGCACCTCAAGTGGATAATATAATCTTACTCAGCGATCAGCTCCATGCTGAAAATGCCATTTTCGAATCGGTTTATTACCTGGAAAGAGGATTGAATTATTTCCCAAACCATCCAAAACTGATCAATAATCTCGCTTTATTCTATACTAAGATCGATAAGCGAAAAGAAGCCATTGCGCTTTTAGCAAATGCAACGGAGCAAGATGAGGTCCTACTTTCCAATCTTTCGGCTTTGGAAACAATGGCTGGAAATACGGATGGCAAACCTCTTGAATCGAACGATTTAATAGCTCGGATCAATTCCCTGGCAGCATCCAATCTTCTCGGAAATGAACCAAACTCGGAATTGATTAAGGAAATAGAAAATGACCTTCAAACTTCATCCAGCCAAATCCTGATCAATTCTGGCTACCGAAATCTATTTTCCTCACAAAAGAAAAACAATCCGGATTTAGACCTAAGAATGTTAGATAGCTTGGCGAGCAGTGAAGCTTTCGAAGGCTACCAAATGCAACTGCAGGAAACAGCGGTTATCAGAAGTCTTGCTGCGGGAAGAGTGGTCGACGCGGTTAAGAACTTGAATGGCCTCGCCTTCCGAAATCCCGGCGACGCGGGTTATTATCTTCAGCTGGCTACTTTGATTTTAGCTCAAAACTTAGATTTCAGAAGAGCAGCCATAGAACTTGAAGCAGCACAGGAAAAAGGTTTTCAAGCTTTTGAATCGTATCATTGGAGTATTTTTGGAATGGGAGGAATGCCGGAGAAAGCGGTTGAATTACGTGAAAAGTTTGAGGTTTCACTTCCCGCATATCTTTCTGAGGAAGGAACAATCATAGCCGATTACCTGACTTTGATCAGCAAGTTTCATCAAAGTCTTCCCAGTAGTTTATTCGCAACTTGGACTGATTTTCCGGAGAGTGATTACAAGACAGATTTAGCACTTCGCTTAATTTCACATAAATCCCACGGTCTCCAACCAGCTCAAGTCAAAAAATTGGGTGATTACATTTCTGGTAAAATTGGAGTTCAAGATAAGCTAGTACCCTATCTTGAAAATCCAGACTTGAAATCGATCAACTCAGTAAATTCACTTTTGGATTGGCTGGGTTTAGGTGAAGAATTAACTGGAAATCCATATTATACACCATTGATTATCAGCGCAGCCTTAATCAACACAGATCCATTAGCCAAGTATGAAATTCTCAATTCCGCAACCGAATTCAATCGGGATCCGATTCTTTGGATAGAAAAAATCAAAGCTGCCAAAGCAATTGGACTAGATAATTATGCGAATGAAGCCTTAATCCAAATGCAGGAATGGCTAACGCCGGAGGAGATTTTAGCACTTCAAAATAGGAACAATTGAAAACCATTCACGTAATTTGAAACAGGTCTTTTTACTGATCAAAACTAAACCACTAACTTATCCCAAAATTTGACACCATGAGCAAAATCATTGAAACCCACGAAATCAACAAAACCTATAAAATGGGCTTTGAGGTCATCGAAGCTTTGAAATCAGTTACCATCGATATCAATCGTGGAGAATATGTGGCGTTCATGGGGCCCTCAGGTTCTGGTAAATCCACACTGATGAATATCATCGGCTGCCTGGATACCCCTACTTCCGGAAGCTATATTTTGAATAATAAGGATGTCTCAAACATGACCGAGAACGAATTGGCTGAGATCAGAAATAAAGAAATCGGATTCGTATTCCAAACTTTCAATCTTTTGCCAAGAGCTAGCTGCTTAGATAATGTAGCACTACCTTTGGTCTATGCAGGTTTTAGTAAATCTGATCGCCAAGAGCGAGCATTCCAAGCACTTTCTAATGTAGGCCTGGGTGATCGAACCAAACACAGGCCAAATGAACTTTCCGGAGGTCAAAGACAACGTGTTGCAATCGCTAGAGCTTTGGTAAATGACCCAAGTATAATTCTTGCCGATGAGCCAACAGGTAATTTGGACTCTAAAACTTCCTATGACATTATGGAGCTTTTCCATGAGCTCCATGCTAAAGGAAATACCATCATCATGGTGACTCACGAAGATGACATCGCCCACTACGCACATCGAATCGTACGACTGAGAGATGGACTGGTCGAAAGTGATACTGTCAATCCTAATCCTAGTCGAGCAGTTTCAGTACACGTATAGGAAGCCATTTTATCGAAATAGATTATTATTTTTGTTTCAAAACATACGGATGAGGAGATGAAAATATACACCAAGACAGGAGATCAAGGAATCACATCTCTATTGGGAGGAGCAAGAGTTCCGAAATCAGACCTGCGGATCGATGCTTATGGTACGGTGGATGAGCTAAATTCCTACATAGGTCTATTACGTGATCAACCCATAAATAAAAAACGCATAGATGTCTTGAAAGAAATTCAAGACAGATTATTTACTATAGGTGCCGATTTGGCGACAGTTCCAGGAAAGGACAAAGTAAAAAAGCCTGATTTACATTCAGAAGACATTGAACTCTTGGAAAATGAAATGGATCAGATGGAACTCAGACTTCCCCCATTGACAGCTTTCATTTTACCAGGTGGCCATACGGCAGTTTCTTTCTGTCATCTTGCGCGGACTGTTTGTCGAAGGACTGAACGAATCGCAGTTGAGTTAGCCTCTTTTGAGCCAGTTTCAGACTTAGTAATCCAATATCTCAACAGACTTTCTGATTACCTTTTTGTCTTGGGCCGAGTAATAGCACTTGAACTGAATGTAGAAGAAGTGACCTGGAAACCCAGAATTTAATCATTACCATTCTGGCTCGAAAAGCCAGTAAATATCAATATTATGAAGACTACACTCGATTTTCCCGTTTCCAAAACCACAAATTCAAAATTATCTACCACAGATTTTTCAAACTTGGTATTTGGAAAAACGATCAGCGACCACATGTTTGTGGCAGATTACAAGAATGGAGAATGGTCAGATTTGAGGATTGAGCCCTATGCCCCGCTTTCACTAAATCCCGCCAATGCAACCTTGCACTATGGTCAATCCATCTTTGAAGGGATGAAAGCTTATAAGAATGAAGATGAAGAAGTGATCGTATTCAGAGGCGATGCAAATTGGAGACGTCTAAATGAATCTGCTGAACGGATGTGCATGCCGCAAATCCCTCAAGAGATTTTTATGGATGGATTGCTGACACTTCTTGAATTAGATCGGGAATGGGTTCCGACTGCGAAAGGTGCCTCGCTATATGTTCGTCCTTATATGTTTGCTACAGATGATTACATTGGCGTAAAACCATCCGAGACATTCAAGTTTATCATTTTCACCTGTCCTGTTGGCACTTACTACAGCAAGCCGGTCAGTGTAAAAGTGGAAACCAAATACACCAGAGCGGTAGCCGGCGGGACTGGCGCTGCAAAAACTGCGGGTAACTATGCAGCTTCGCTTTACCCAGCACAATTGGCACAAAAAGCAGGCTATGATCAGTTGCTATGGACAGATGGTAAAAGTCACACCGCCATCGAGGAAAGTGGTACAATGAATGTGATGTTTAAGATCGATGGGCGGCTCATCACAGCTCCTACGAACACCGGTACTATTTTAAAGGGAATTACCAGAGATTCTGTGATTCAACTTGCCAAAGACTGGGACGAGCCATTGGAAGAGCGATTCTTAACCGTTTCTGAATTGGAAACTGCTTTAAAATCCGGAACCTTAGAAGAAGCTTTCGGAACGGGCACCGCAGCAACCATCGCACATATTGAGCGAATTAATGTCAATGGAAGCGATTACATGCTTCCAAAGAAAGATGCAGACTCATTTTCTTATCGGGTATTAGACGAATTGGATGGTATTAAATATGGAGAAATAGAAGACACCCATAATTGGGTTATAAAAATCTAAAAGATCAAAGCGAGAAAAACTTCTCGCTTTTTTTATTTCACAATTCGTATCTGTTCTGTTGTAGTTTCAAATGTTGTGCCGTCGACAAACTTAAGCCGAATACCAAAGCTTTGTAACTCTCCTCCTACTTCTGGGGCTCGCAGCACTACCAATTTGAAATCATTGAAATTGTAGTTTTCCCGAAAAATCAAATTAAACTCCGGAATGGTGAGCATTTCACCTAAAACCTCGACCCTAAATAATCTTGAAGCTGATTCGCCAACCTTAATCAGACTAGAATAATTAGAATTGCTGATGACCTCTAGCTCCAAAATTCCAATTTTGGACCCTAAATATCCAACAGGTGGGCAGCCAAATGCCAACAAAGCTCCATTTGAGGTA
>JBBQDY010000182.1:0-6630 GCA_038320155.1 Cytophagales bacterium | reverse complement strand
GTGTTGGATGCACATGGAGATTGGAGCCAATGGCTCAATGCTGAGGCTTTTAGCTATGCGCTTGTTCATGAGACAAATCTCACGCAGGAAAGTCATTTCATCAATTTGAAAAGTAGAAAAGTGAGAATCTCTTCAGCGTTTTTTGAGATGGGATTTGATGGGGAGAAGACTTGGATCAGTCCAAATCGCGAAGCTTATTCGGGGAAATCAATCAAGTTTTATCACAACTTATATTTCTACTTTTTCTCAATTCCATTTGTACTGACTGATCCTGGTGTGACTGTAGAGAAAGTGGAAGACAAACTATTGAATGGGAAAACCTACCCTACTTTTCAGGCCAAGTTTGACTCCAAAATCGGGGACAGTCCTGATGATCAGTACTTCCTATTAATCAATCCAGAAACGAATCAATTGGAGTATTTGCTTTATACAGTGACCTATTTTGGCAATTCCACCCCAAGTTTTAATGCTTTGAAATACGAAGACTATCGAGAGAATAACGGAATCTTTTTCCCGAGAATTCTAACTGGATATGTCTATGAAAATGACTCCACGAAGGATCTTCGTTACAATGTCAGTTTCGGAGATGTGCTTTTAATGCCTGATCCATTTGAAACTTCGCTTTTTGAAAAGCCTGCGACAGGCGTATATGCCGACTAGGATGCTACTTGGGAAATAATTACGTCAGTTTCCAGTTTAGATTTTGCTCCACCGGCGTAGCTGCCTTGGACGGGTAAGGTCTTGCTCGGATCTGGATGATAGGCCAGAGGAACATAAAAATGGTTGGTCAATAGCCCTAAGCTCGGATCTAAACCAATCCATCCAGCACCTGGCAAGTAGGTTTCAAGCCAAGCATGAAGCTCATGTCCCGAAGCCAGTTCAGGATTAAAGGCGTAGCCACTGACGAATCTGCTCGCCAAACCTAGGCTGCCGAGCATGTTCATCTGCATCCAGGCCAAGTCACGGCAAGATCCCTTCAGGAATCCAAAAGTTTTGTCCGCTTCCCAAAAATCTTCTTCCTCACGAACGATATGCGTCCAATCCTCATGAATAGCGGCAGTCAACTTCACCAGAAAATCCAAAAGCGTATTTGCTTTCAACTGTATAGATCGAGTAAATTCATTCAAGCCAGCTGTAAATTCGCGATGGATGTAGGACTGGATTAATTGCTCAGAATCATCTCGATAAACGAATCCTTTGAAATCGGGAGAAGTAAAATTTAAAATAAAATAAGGGTCAATGATAAAGCCAAAAGGATTGATCTCAACACAGTCAATGAGGATTTCACTTTGGATCATCAGTCGATCAGTAGGATCAGCAAACCAAATTTGAACAAACGAATTTCCTACCAAGTCAGTCTTATTCCCCTTTCCATTCGGATTTGGACTAATCGTCAGCTTGGATTCAAGGATTTTCTGAAACTCTTGGAATTGCGGTAAGAGGTAAAGGCGATGAACCCCAAGACTGACCTGATCAGAATAGAAATAAGTAGTACTGTGATCGATTTTAATTTTCATCTCACTTGCCTATTCCGTAGAAACAGACGATAAGTTTGGTTCAAATGCTTTCTTCAACGTGCCCGCCGGAAGCTCATTAATGGCGTTTCGTAGACGTTCATTCCAAAAAGCGGAAATATGCTCCAGTTCTTTTTGCTCGAATCGCTGCTCAATGGTGTGGTAACTGTCATTTTGCAACACCACTGTATCAATAGGAAAATCTACATCATTGGCACAAATTCGGGTTGCATCGAAAGCCAAGAAAGCACATTTCAGGGCATAATCGAGTGAATTTTCGTAGCCAAGTGATCGCCGAAGAACTGGATTTCCAAAACCGGTATTTCCAATAATCACGAAAGGGGTTCCTCTGCGAATCTCGATCCAATTGCCCTGAGGATAGAGCAGGTATAATTTTGGTTCCGTATCCTCTTCCAACTGCCCTCCGATAATGGAGTAAACGTTGAAATTCAAGCCAGCTGCTTCCAAAAACTCTTTGTCTTCCTTGGCCACAGCTCGGACTTGGTTGCCAAATTCATTTACTGCTTGGTATAATTTTGTGAATGACTCATCGGATCGTTCGATCACCTCCGAGAAATAAGTAATCGCCTTATCACGCACAGATCGCAGACCAGAAGTCATGATGAAGAAGGTGTGCTTCTCTCGATTGACTGTATAAACTTTTTTGGATGACGTGGTTTCACTTCCAGAGGTGATACGAGTATCGGAGAGTCCGACAATCCCATCTTTTGTTTTGATGCCTAGGCAAAATGTCATTCTTGACTCATTGATTGTGAAGTAAAGTTATCCCTTATCGTGAAGAAGTTGCTATCAATTTTCTCTGAGATCAGATTGATTTTGACCTGAAGATTATCCAAATATTCATGTAGCCCAAAAGCAATTATTTCTTTGACATCAGCAAATTCAAGTTTGGAGCGAAGTTCTCCGATGGATTTTTCAGCAGGATTATTATAGCCACCGGCCTGATTTCCGGAGATCTTGTGCAAGCAATTTTCAGCCTCGTTTATGCAATAATAAATTGATCTGGGGAAATATTTATTTAGAACCAAAAACTCCACCACACTAGCGGGGGCGATGTTGCCATAAGTTCTTCGATACGTATTGAAAGCGGTGACTGACTTGAGCAAAGCCATCCAGTGCAGAAAATCCAACGGGGTGCCTACCTCTTCTTCTGATGGTAAAAGAATATGATACTTCACATCCAATATCCTGGAAGTCTTATCGGCCCGCTCCAAGAATTGTCCCAATTGTCGGAAATACCAGCCTTCTGTACGAGCCAAACTACTATCTGCAATTCCATAAAGTAGAAGGATTTGATTTTTAACCTTCTCAAAAAAGGATCTTGGATCTTCTCGTTTCCAGATTTTCCTTTCCAAGCCATCTTGCATCATGTAATACAGCTCATTGGATTTCTCCCAAGTCTCCTTACTGAGATTTTCACGGATAATCCGGGCATTTTCCCGGGCGCTCCGAACTGCAGAAAGCATCGAATTTGGATTCTTTTCATCAAATGCTAAAAAGAACAAGACTTTTTTGCTGTCAAATCCCTCGTTGTGGGCATTGTATAATTCCAAATCTCCCGTCGCCGCCACGAGTGGCTTCCATTGCTCTTTCATATCGATCGGAAGATCCTGCATCAAATTGAAATTCACGTCAATAAATCGAGCGTAATTCTCTGCCCGCTCCAGGTATCTACCCAGCCAATAAATATGGTTTGCTACTCTACTTAGCATCGTTTATAAAATTTAAAATGAACACTCACTTTTCTTGAAAATGGAAAAGCAACATCGGATTTATTACTCCTAAACTGAGTAATCCACCAGCATCAAATCAGTGGGCAACCGAAATCTTGCTATACGCTAACTCACACCGCAACCAAACACCGCACACCCAACATCAAGTTTGCTAATACAAAACCCAAGTATCCTTACTTCCTCCACCTTGTGAACTGTTGACCACTAGCGAGCCTCTTTTCAGAGCTACCCGAGTCAGGGCACCGGGAATTACTTCGATTTCTTTTCCATACAAAATATAAGGCCGGAGATCTACGTGTCTGCCTTCGATCCCCTCGTCAGTCAAAGTTGGTACTGTGGAAAGCGAAAGCGTAGGCTGAGCAATGTAATTGGTTGGATTATTCCTGATCAATTCCCTGAATTTCTCGTGCTCTTCTTTGGTAGCTTTTGGTCCAATCAACATCCCGTAACCTCCCGCAGCATTCGTTTCTTTGACCACTAATTGGTCGATATTATCCAATACATACTGGCGATCGGCTTCTTCGCGGCAGAGATACGTGGGAACATTATTTAAAATTGGCTCTTCGTTGAGATAATATTTTATGATTTTTGGGACATAAGCATACACGGCTTTATCGTCTGCTACGCCTGTTCCCGGAGCATTTGCCAAAGCTATATTTCCAGCTTTATATGCTTCGAAAAGTCCTGGCACTCCCAGCATCGAATCAGGATTGAAGGTCAATGGATCCAGAAAAGTATCGTCGAGCCGACGATATAATACATCGATTTGCTGAAGACCTTGCGTAGTCTGCATGAAGACAATTTTATTCTCTACAATCAGGTCTACCCCGGAGACCAACTCTACTCCCATTTGCAAAGCGAGGTAAGAATGCTCGTAATAGGCCGAATTGTATATCCCCGGCGTCAAAACTCCCACCACAGGCTTGGGCTTGTCCGAGAGATTTTGAAGCATCCGGAGTAGTTTTGCCGGATAATCAGAAACCGGCATTACTCCACGCTTGTAGAAAAGTTGCGGATAGGCTCGTTTGATGATTTCCCTGCTTTCAAGCATGTAAGACACACCAGACGGACAGCGAAGATTATCCTCCAAGATATAGTATTCTCCATCTTTGCTTTTGACCAAATCCGTACCGGTGATATGGCACCAGATTCCTTTAGGCGGAGTCAGTCCGATACATGGTTCTAAGTAATCTTTACTTTTTAGGATCAAATCTGAGGGCACAATTCCATCATTGAGGATTCTGCGCTCGTTGTAGATATCCTGAAGAAACATGTTTAGTGCATTCGTTCGCTGCTTCAATCCTGCTTCTAATTTCTTCCATTCTTCATTTGGAATAATCCTGGGAACGATATCCAAATGCAGGATTTTTTCCAACCCTTGATTATCATGATACACATTAAAAGTCATCCCCATCGAGCGCTGGGTTTGATTTGCAGAAAACTGCAAGTGATTCATTTTTTTGGGCGTTGTCTTTTGTAAGGTTTGATAGAACTCCTTATAATGTGTTCTAATTTCACCTTCTGGTGTAAACATCTCATCATAATGTTCTCCTGATTTGTAGCCTTCTGTTTTCATGAGGTGTAACTATTGGTTATTACTTGAAAAATATAACAGTAATTAATGAAATTAAAAAAACCGCTCCATTATTTATGGATAATTTAATATTTCATACTTTTTTTTCGATAAAGCTCAAAAATCAGAGTATTTTATGGTTTTTAAATCATAAGTTAAAATAAGGATTCTAACTTTAACCAATGGTAAAGCGACTTTTGAAAATACAGGATTCCAAGTGGGCCAAGCAAATCACGATTTGGAGGCAGATCAAAGATGTGATTTTTATTTCCATCGGGGTGTTTATGGCCAGTATTGGTTTGAAGGGTTTCTTGCTCCCAAATGGATTCTTTGATGGAGGAGCGATGGGGATTTCCTTATTGCTGGAGCTCCTGACTCCGATGAATCTTTCAGTGTTGATCATATTGGTCAATCTTCCCTTTATCCTACTGGGTGCTCGCCAAGTTTCTGTAGCATTTGCCATCAAAAGTACCTTGGCCATTTTTGGATTGGCGCTTTTGGTTCACTTTATCGAATTCCCCACCATCACCGCTGACAAATTATTGATTGCCGTTTTTGGTGGTTTTTTCTTAGGGAGCGGAATTGGTTTCGCGATCAGAGGGGGAGCTGTAATTGACGGGACGGAAGTTTTGGCGATTTCTGTAAGTAGAAAATCCAGCTTGACTGTTGGTGACTTTATCACCGTATTCAATGTATTCTTATTTATAGTGGCTGCCTTTTTTGTGAATCTTGAAACAGCAATGTACTCCCTACTTACCTATTTTTCTGCCTCAAAAACAGTTGATTTCATTATCAATGGAGTGGAAGAATACCTTGGTGTGATGATTATGTCGCCGCTGGCAGAGGAGATCAAGTCTATGGTTTCCAATGATTTGGGACGGGGAGTTACTGTGTTAAAGTCTGACGGTGGCTATGGAGAAAAGGCCAAATTGCTTCCGGATCGAAAAGTATTGTTTTGTGTGATTACCCGACTTGAGGTGACGCGAATGCTGACCGAAATCGAAAAGATCGATCCTTCGGCATTCGTGATCCAATATCCGATCAAAGACACCAAAGGCGGGATGATCAAAAAGCGGCCGTTGCATTAAGGGAATTATCAAGGCTCAATGGACAATGATCAATCTTCAAGGTGGGACCAAACTTTATAATTGCGACTGAATTTGAATCTAAATCAAGGTTGTTTTTTGACCCGAAAAATCTTTAGAATTATTGGAATAAAAAGTCTTGCCAACCCGGCTAATATGAGCCTTTAAGCTTTCATTTCTGATATCATCCAAAATCTGCAAATCAACCGCTAAAGGGAAATCACTAGAATTGATCTCCATCCAAAGCTTGCCAAGAGTCTTTCTATCAACTGGGTTTATGATCACTAAGTCCAAATCGCTCCGATCATTGTAGGTGTCTTTGGCACGGGAACCATAGACCTTAACTTCTTTGATTTCAGGATAATTGCGAAAAATAGTATTTAGGATATCCATCCCCTGTTTCATTATGCCAAATTCAGCTTTCATGAGATTTTCATTAATTTCTCACAGAACTCTGCGAGAAGTGGAGAATAAGTCTTTTTGATATCAGGTATTACGGATTCAAAGGTTTCTAGATCATAGCTGTGACTGAGCAGATTTCGATCATTGATCATTTCCAGCCAAGTGTCTATCCGATCGATGTATTTGGCCTGAAAAGCCTCCTTAATCACAACTTTGGGCGAAATCCGATCCAAGATCAGTCCATCAAACTCCATTTTATCTTTCAGCGTCTTCCAACCCAATTCCAAAGTGTATTCGAATCG
>JBBQDY010000181.1:0-6653 GCA_038320155.1 Cytophagales bacterium | reverse complement strand
AAAAAATTCCAGCTTTTCGATGACAGAAACTAAAATGCTCCTCCGCGAACTCAATAAGGAAAGCAGATCAAAGGCATTGGATTTTGCTACTGAATTGAACGCAAAAGCAAGAGCGAATCCGGATTGCAAACAGGGAATTGCAGCTTTCCTTTCCAAATCAAAACCAGTTTGGTAAATGATTGATCGGGCAAAATCGATTCTTCAGGAAGTTTTTGGCTATTCGGAATTACGTCCGGTCCAAGATCAGATTATTGCCTCGGTTTTAGCAGGGAAGGATACGCTTGCTCTTTTACCGACTGGCGGAGGAAAGTCACTTTGTTTTCAGCTCCCAGCATTGGTTTTGGATGGAATTTGTCTGGTCGTGAGTCCTTTGATTGCCTTGATGAAAGACCAAGTCGATAGCTTAAAGGCCAAAGGAATCAAAGCTTCTGCAATCTATTCTGGAATGAGCTCACGAGAGATTGACCGAATTCTGGACAATTGCATTTATGGGGATTACAAATTTTTGTATGTGTCTCCAGAGCGACTCAAGTCCGATCTTTTTATCGCCAGATTTAGGCAGATGAATATTAATCTCATTGCAGTCGATGAGGCGCATTGCATTTCACAATGGGGGTATGATTTTAGGCCTTCTTATCTGGAAATCGCTGCGATCAAGCCATTTCATCCCAAAGTTCCAATTTTGGCTTTGACCGCATCTGCTACGCCTCAAGTCTGCACGGACATTATGGCTCGCTTGGAAATGAAAAAGCCTGCATTTTTCCAGAAAAGCTTTGCGCGAGCAAATCTCAGCTACAGTGTGCGGCTGATTGAAAACAAGCTTGAAAAGGGATTAGAAGTTTTAAAACGGGTTCCAGGATCTGCGATTTGGTACGTGAGAAATCGGCAAGCCACCCACCAGATTGCAAAATCTTTGCATCAGCTGGGAATCTCTTCAGCGGCTTATCATGCTGGACTTTCCATGCCGGATCGGAGCCAAAAACAAGAAGCCTGGAAATCCAATCAGGTTCGAGTAATGGTTAGCACCAATGCCTTCGGAATGGGAATCGACAAACCTGACGTTCGTGTCGTGATTCACAGCGATTTGCCCGAAAATTTGGAAAATTACTATCAAGAGGCAGGACGAGCTGGTCGGGATGGAGAAAAAGCCTATGCGGTTTTGCTGTCCAACGAGCAGGATTTTGAGCAAGTACTGGAGCGTGCAGCATTAGTCTATCCGCCGATTGATTTTGTCCGGAAGGTGTATCAGTGTCTTGCTAATTATTTCCGAATCGCGGTGGGCAGTAATATGCTGAGCAGCTTTGATTTTGAATGGAATGAATTTGCTCAGACCTATAAATTGGGCGTTTTAGAAACTTTTTATGCGCTTAAGGTTCTGGAAGAAGAGGGTTTTATAGGCTTTAACGAAAGCTATTACTCGCCTTCTAAAATTCATTTTACCGTAAATCCCGCGCGTCTTTATGAGATTCAGATTGCCTATGTGAGACTGGATCCAATCGTGAAAATGATCATGAGGACCTATGGTGGAAATGTTTTTTCAGAATACATCTCGATCAATGAATCCAAACTTTCCAAGGCCTTGAATACTTCAGAATCAGAGCTGACCAATGGCTTAAAGCAATTGGAACAGCTGGAAGTGATGGTTTATGATAAAAGAAAGGACAAGCCTCAAATCACATTTTTGACCCCGAGATATGATGCGGCTACACTGCCATTGGATTTTGCTCGAATCAAAATTCGAAGAGAACTGACTTTAGAAAAAGCTACTCAAATGGTAGCCTACGTCCACCAAAGCCAAATATGCAGAACTCAGTTTATTCAAGAATACTTTGGCGAACAGTCAGATGAAGTCTGCGGGGTATGTGACCTGTGCATCAGTCAGCGCAAATCAAAAGTACCGGAAAGCTCCGAAATAAGGCTTAAAAACCGGATCATCGAAACTTTAAGCCAATCGAGAGAGTTATCTGAGCGTGAGTTATTTGATCAACTCCGACTTCCCGCGTCAGAAAAAAATCTTCAAGTTCTCAGAAAACTTGTTGATCTAGGCCAAGTCTTTAAATCCACCGCAGCCAAATACAGCAAAACTACAAATGGGTAATTTCTTTGATGATTTGTATTCCAACCTTTTCCAATCGAGTGAAAAGTTGCCTTTGAATCATAAGGAAAATATCGTTTTCAAACCTTCCGAATTGCAGGAAGCCAAGGACTGGGCACAAGGAGTGGAGGGAGAAGCGATTTTGGCGAAAATCTCTAAGAATTATTCCTTCAAGAAACTTCAATTGGAAGAAATGCCGCGAGTCCATATTCTCGACTCCAAGTATGCGAGAGGATTTGCGATTACCTATGAAGAGGTATTTACTCCTCAAACTTTTTCCAATCTTTTCTTGGCTTTTGCCCAACGAGTTTTAGCTTTAGGGTATCAGCAGGTTAGCTTGGATAGGAAGTTGGAGGAAATAAATGACCAAGTCCGCTCTACTGAGAAATTCTATTTTAAGCCTCCATTACAATTGCCGGTGGAGCATGAGCTCATTTCCCAGCTTTATGGGAATGTGGCAGTCGAGAAAATAACCCTTAATAATCAACCAAATTACCTCAAGGTTTTGGCTACATTCTATTCTGATAGACTCTATCAGGATCCCTTGCCATTTGAGGAATTAGTAACCCAATTATTTGAAAACAAAATCAATGGACAGGATTCAATTTAGCGAGCAGCTCAACAAGTACCGTACGCCATATGAAGAGGAAGCAAGTTTCATCACAGACTTTATTGAACTTACCGATGATCCGCTTGCCTATCATAGAGAACGTTTAGCGGGTCATTTCACAGCTTCGGCTTGGATTGTAAATCGGAAACGCACACACACGCTGCTGACGCTTCACCGAAAATTAGGACGTTGGTTACAATTGGGAGGGCATGCTGATGGAAATGAGAACTTACTGCAGGTTGCCATGCAAGAGGCTAAAGAAGAAAGTGGGTTGGAAAGTTTAGAATTTGTAGATGAGACTATTTTTGATCTCGATAAGCATATCATTCCCGGACGATCGCATGTGCCTGAGCATTTTCATTACGATGTACGCTACATTCTTGAAGCGGATTTAACCGAAGAGCTGGTCAAAAGTAATGAAAGTATTTCCCTTGCATGGGTGGCTTTTGACTCTGTTCAGGATGTTATCGGGTACAATCCCTCCATCCTTCGAATGCTTGATAAAACCAGTAAATCTGAGATTCTACTTTAATTTCAATTCCATTGATTACCAAACCTGACCCACAGCAGCTTCTCGAGACTTTTAATTTTTCTATCCCGATTCAAGTTCGGTTTTCTGATATTGATGGCTATCTCCATGTGAACAATGGAGTTTATTTCAGCTACTTTGAGCATGCTAGAGCTTCTTTTTTGCATGATTTGTTTGACTGGGACATTATGGAAATCGGAACTGTAGTCGGTCGGGTCGCAATCGATTATTACAAGCCGATTCATCTTGGAGATGAAGTCACGGGCTTGGTCAACTGCTCCAGACTCGGAAATGCTTCCTTTGACATCGAGCAATACCTGATCGGAAAAACTGCCGATGGAACTTTGGTGACCTTTGCGCATTGCACTTGTGTGATGGTATCAGTAGATCGTCAGTCGATGAAGCCAACTCCTATTCCATCCGAATTCCGCGAGAAACTTTCGGCCAAGTCGGCTTAAAAAAGCCCGATTGTCTATCTTTGCACAAATTTCTAATCGTGAAAAAATTACTTCCGCTGGGATTGATCCTAGCTTTATTTGTGAATTGCGCGCCCTCAGAAGAGGAATTGATGACAGCCGGAATGGCAAAGATGGATACCCAATCCTGGAATGAGGCGATTGAATACTTCGATCGGCTTTTGGAGGAGAACCCAACTAATAACCAGGCTTTAAATGCTAAAGGCGTGGCATTTTTTCAGTTGGAAGAATACCAAAAAGCAATTCCTGTATTCACCACAGCGATCGAAGCAGACTCAAGCTCCTACAAACCTTGGTTTAATCGAGGAAACTCTAACCTAGAATTGGGTAACTTTAAAGAAGCAGTTGCAGATTTCAATATGGCCAGTGGTTTGGATCCAGCTCAAACTGATATTTATTACAATCGAGGCTTGGCACTTTTAGGGCTAGAGCAATATGAAGATGCGCTTTTTGATTTTGATGCGTCACTTCAGGTTAATCCAAATCAGGCTTTAGTTTTCTTCAACAGGGGAAAAGCTCAATTGGGAAACAACGATCCGGCAGGAGCGCTGGAGTCATTGACGAATGCGGTGAATTTGGATGGGAAAAATGCAGCTGCTTATTACCTTCTTGGAGTGACTCGGATGAGTGCTTTGGGACAAAAAGAAGAAGGCTGTGCAGATTTGAAAATGGCACTTTCAATGGGTTTTACCGAGGCAAAAACTTGGATAGACGATTTTTGTAAGTAATCAAGTGGCGATTTCAACAGATCTTATTTTAGCCAAAAGTTTCCTTGAAAAGGGGCAATTAGTAGCGATCCCTACCGAAACGGTGTATGGGTTAGCTGGAAATGCGCTAAATCCATTGGCAGTTGCTGCTATCTTCGAGACCAAGAATCGTCCAAGTTTTGATCCCTTGATCATTCATGTCTCTTCTTTGGCGAAAGCGGATTCTTATATTACTGAATTTCCTAAAGCCCTTCGCCTGTTAGCCGAGGCATTTTGGCCGGGACCGCTGACCCTTCTGTTGCCAAAAGCTCCTGAAATCCCGGATTTAGTTACTTCCGGATTATATAGAGTTGCGGTTCGAGTTCCATCACATCCGCTGACTTTAGCATTATTGGAATCTATCGATTTCCCTTTGGCAGCACCAAGTGCAAACCCTTTTGGCTACATCAGCCCTACTACTCCTGAGCATGTCAGTGATCAGTTAGGGGAATTCATCCCGATGATTTTGGATGGCGGACCTTGCAAAGTAGGACTGGAAAGCACTATTGTTGGGATGGAAGGAGAAGATATAATTGTTTATCGATTAGGAGGATTGGAAATCGACGCAATTGAATCGATCGTTGGAAAAGTAAAATTACAAGATTACAGTTCCTCGAATCCCCAAGCTCCGGGACTTTTGGAAAGTCACTATGCACCGACTAAGCCCTTTATTTTAGGCGATTTGAGTAAATTGATTCCAAACTATGCGAGTCGGGGAAAATCATTTGGGGTGCTGTCTTTCCAAGATTTTTCCGAGGTAGTTGCTCTTGAAAAACAAATCAGGCTTAGCCAAAATGGCGATTTGAAAGAAGCTGCTGCCAATCTTTTTGCAGCGATGCGTGAGCTGGATGGAATGGATTTGGAGGTGATTTTAGCTGAACTAGCACCTGATCAAGGATTGGGAAAAGCCATCAATGATCGATTGAAGCGAGCTTCTGCAACTAGACAATAGAAACTGTGGATTGGAGAATAGAGAACGAAAACTGGAACTGATTACGACCTAATTAACCACCAATCATTCAAGTCTCTTTCGAAGCCGACCTGCTCAAAAATTGAATTTGGATACTAGTTTAATTGTAGAAAATCAAAATGAAAAATAAATTGATCGAATTAAAAAGGCCGATTTTAACTCAATCTTTGATAAATTCACAACAGTATTTTTATAGAAACTTACCTAACCTATCATGAATCCAAGAATTAAAAATGTAGATAATCTCAGCTTCGAAGGAAAGAAAGCGCTCGTTCGGGTGGACTTTAATGTTCCTCTAGATAAAGATTTTAATGTAACAGACGACACACGTATCATGGCCGCATTGCCAACGATCGATAAGATTTTAGAAGATGGTGGGTCTGTCATACTGATGTCCCATTTGGGTAGACCAAAGGGAGGTCCAGAAGATAAATATTCCTTGAAAAATATAGTTGTAACACTTGAGAAAGCGCTGGGTCGTAAAGTGAAATTCGCTCCGGACTGTATAGGATTAGAAGCTGAGGTGCTCGCTGGAGGCTTAAAGCCAGGTGAAGTATTGTTGCTCGAAAACTTAAGATTCCATAAAGAAGAAGAAAGTGGAGATAAGGATTTTGCTAAAAAGCTAGCCAAACTGGGGGATGTGTACGTGAATGATGCCTTTGGCACTGCGCACAGAGCTCATGCATCCACATCCGTCATTGCCCAATTTTTCTATGATAAAGCATGTGGATACTTGATGCTTTCAGAATTGAAAAATGCCGACAAGGTGCTCGGAAATCCAGAACGTCCTTACACTGCGATCATGGGCGGAGCCAAAATCGCCGATAAGATTCTGATTATCGAAACGCTTTTGGATAAGGTGGATAATCTGATTATTGGAGGAGGCATGTCCTACACCTTTGCGAAAGCACTGGGAGGAACGATCGGGGATTCACTTTTGGAGGAAGACAAGCTGGACTTTGTGCTAGAATTGATGGAAAAAGCGAAAGCGAAAGGAGTAAACCTGATTTTGCCTGAAGATACCGTGATTTCAAAAGCTTTTGCAAATGATGCAGAACAAGGAATGGCCAATAAAGGCGAAATTCCTGATGGGTGGATGGGCTTGGATATCGGACCAAAAACCAGAGAAATCTTTGCTGAGACGATCCTCAAATCCAAGACTATACTTTGGAACGGCCCGATGGGTGTATTTGAGATGGATTCATTTGATAAAGGAACCAAGGCAGT
>JBBQDY010000180.1:0-6698 GCA_038320155.1 Cytophagales bacterium | reverse complement strand
TCGTGAAAGTCCCAAATATTGAGATTCGGTATACACGACGTCTGGATCATTTCGGTCAACCAGATTGAGAAAGCCATCGCCTCCTCCGAGCCGCTTCCAATCTTCGTTCAAGATCCCATCAGTCCGATAGGTTTCACTTGGGCCCACCCAACTTCCATTGTCTTGTAAACCTCCATAGACATTGTAAGGTATAGCATTATCCACCGTCACGCGATAGTACTGACTTACGGGTAGATTAGATATAAAAAGCCACTTGATTCCTCGGTCATAGGAGATTCCAATTCCTCCATCGTCGCCTTTGATCACATGGCGCGAATCTTTTGGATTGACCCAAAGAATCCGATCATCCCCATGAAGCGTTTGACGGGGAGCGGTAAACGTTCTTCCGCTGTCACTTGAATAGCTGTACTGATTCATCATATAAATCCGAGACTCATCATTCGGATCCACCAAAGGCTGGGAAGCATACATGGGTCTTGGGTTCCAATCACTCATCAATTCCCAGTTTTCGCCCTTGTCTTTGCTTCGATAAACGCCCGCTTTTCGCTCATTATAGGCCGTAGAGGCATTGTATTGATGGCCTTGTTCCAAAGAAATAAAGACTACATCCGGGTTTTTGCGATAAATCGAGATACCTAATCGGCCATAATCCCCGGCAGGAAGTCCGTTTTTCAATTCTTTCCAGGTCTTTCCGGCATCCGTCGATTTATAAAGTCCACTTCCCGGACCGCCGCCATCAAAACCATAAGGCCTTCTTCTTCTCTGATAGGTAGCGGCATACAAAATAGTAGGATCAGCAGGATCCATTGCGACATCGGATACCCCGGTATTTTCATCGACATAAAGCAGCCTATCCCAAGTGGCACCGCCATCTTCCGTATGATACAAACCGCGTTCTTCATTTGCACCCCAGAGATGACCCATGGCGGCAACATATGCGACAGCCGAATCCGTCGGATGAAGCGCAATTCTACCAATATGATGCGAATCTTTTAGCCCGATATTTTGCCAAGTCTTGCCAGCATCATGTGATTTATAGACTCCATCTCCCCAGGAGGAGCTTTGCCGATTGGCTCGTTCACCTGTACCTACCCAGAGGATGTTGGGATTGTTTTGATTCACGGTAATGGCTCCTACGGAGTGCGTATTCTCGTTTTCAAAAACCGGTTCAAAAGAGACTCCATTATTGGTCGTCTTCCAAATCCCACCTGTGGCCGTAGCAGCATAAAAAGTATAGGGGTCAGATTCCACCACCGCAAGGTCCACAATCCGTCCACTCATGGTGGCAGGGCCGATATTTCGGAGTGGCAGTCCGTTTAGTAATTCACTGGTCAATTCCTGAGCGAAAACCTGAATATTGAGAGCGAAGAAAAGGAGGGAGAGTAATTTTATTTTCATAATTGGTGATTTCAGTACAAAGTGGAATTTAAGCAGCCAATCCGAGTCTTCAAATTCTTTTTGAGGAGCGGTTGGTGCTGGGGAGGGTGGAAAGGTGAGACGATCTGTTGGGAAATTAAAGGGAAAGTGCTGATTGCTTTTCTCGATTTCAACCTATCTCCTGTCCCCTTCTTTTTGAACTGTAATGGATTCCTTGACAGTTGCTTCTTTAAGCTTTGAGGGCGTATTTTCTCCCGATGGCAATCGCGGACTAGGCTTAGGATAGGATGTACAAAAATGCAGGCTTTAACAACTTTATCCGCTCTAAATTTCCAATATGCTTCATCATAATCTTTTAAAAAATAAAGGCCGGATTCAGCCAGCCTTTTAATAAGTTAATGAGAAAGGGCTATTTCACTATTTGGTTCGCTTGAAATTTTTCTTTTGTAGCTTGAAATTGCTCTTTAACTACCGCAATAACTCTTTCCGAAACGACTTCAGAGATTTCTTTGACCGACATCCCTTGGTGGATGTTCATTGATTTCTCTGTATGAGGTTTGAATACAGCTAACACATCTTTATGATGGAGTGCGCTAACTGAAAAATCTGGGTTGAATGTTAGTTTGCTCATGGCTTTATGGTTTGAAATAGTTATCAAAGAAGTGCTGATTTATTTCTGGTCTAAAATAGTGTTTTCTCTTGATCCATACAAAGCCATCATTTTTCGAAATTATGGCGACATCCAAAGGGAACTTTTGGCTGCATAAAAACGCAGTCTTTGACAGCTTTAGTAGCTCTAGATTTCTGATATATTCCTTTACTTCTACCAACCTTATTCTCTTTACTAGTTCGACTTACTTGACTAGTTCGACTTACTTGGACACTATGTCCTAGTTATTGTCCAAGTCAATCTTTAATCGCATTTTTAACACCCAATACTTGGACACTATGTCCAGGCTTTTGTCCAAGCTATCTATCTCAATCATTTACAACGTATTTTAAATTGGGAGAATTTGCAGCTTCTTTATTATCATGTATTAAATCTAGTCCTTTCATTACAGCAAGATGTCTTTGAGCAGTTTTATATCCAATTTCAAAATGTGCTGAATATTCTCTTGTGCTGGCTTCTCCAATAGTTTTTAGCCATTCATAACCGATAAGTTGAGCGTCATTAAGACTAGCCAAATTCGGATGATGGCTTACTTTTCTAACCGCATTCAGTGTTTGGGGGAATGTTAAAGTTAACAAGGGGGCTTCAAAATCATATTCAGGTAAAGGCAGACCAAATTTTACATTCAATGATTTTAAGGCTGCCATCCCCAAACCTGTTTCTTCCATGTAACCCATTTTATTAAATACCAAAGAAATCACAGGATTTCTACTGTAAGACGGAGCTTTAAATGTATTCAACTGCTCCAAAGTGATGGTTGATGGGGGTGAACCAGGGCTTGTGATAATTATGGTATCATCGTTTATACTGATACTGTTCTTAGATCCTTCAATCGAGTAATCTCGGTGAACAATGGCATTAATTACGGCTTCACGGAGAACTTCAATAGGAAAGCTTGTCTTTTCACCTCTTTTAAATGACGAAGTGTCCTTTTCTTGTGCCAATACTTTTTTCAACCAATCTTCAGCCAAATCCGGAACTAAAACTAATGCTTTATCAAAGCTTTCAGGTTTGAACTCATAATCACCCAGTTTAGCAGTGCACTTCAAAGCAGCACCTTTAAAAGCCAATCGAGGCTCTGTACCAAAAAGTAGGATACAATTACCATTAGGCCTATAGATATTGTTTGTTTTATCCAAACTTAAAACACCCATATCTATCAAATATTCTTTGAATTCAGGTTGTTCTATCTTGTATGGAAGTTTAGCTTCATTAATAAACTTCTGTAATGCCACTGTAGATAGCTTTTCAAAAGAAGCATTGGTAATTGGTTGTTCAATAGTCGTGGTAGAATCTTCTTCCTCAGCCTTGCGTTTTCTCTCCAATGCTTGTGTCAAAAACTCCTCATTTTCCGTTTCTATCTGCTTTTGGAGGTCACGGTCAAACATCTTAACATCTACAGAGTATTTTTTTAAATGCTCTACACCTTTGGTGGAAACAGTTGGGTCAGGGTCAATAATGCCTACAAAGACAGTATTTATTCTTGCATTTGTTGTTCTTCTACAGCAAGGCACTTTAGGCGGATTGCGTTTCACACAAGGTTCAAGTGTGGTAAAAAGAACACACCCGTCTAATTTTTCGTGGCTAAGTTTCCGCTCCAATAAGGTGAATTCTGCATGGTCTCCATCTCGTAGTTCACCTCGATGCGCCTGAATAACTCTACCATCTGGAAAAACCAAAACAGCCCCCACCTTGGGTGGTACTTTACCATCAGGCCTTGGCTCATTTTTGCTTTTGTTCATTTCAGCAATGGCCAATTCCATATAAGGTCTTGGATTGAACGCTTTATCTTCTTTTTTCTTCGCCATGTTTCATCAAAATTTATAATTGGATAGTACGTCGCGGATTCATAAAAAAGTGATTTTAAGTAGCTTTAAAAAGTCAATATTTCCAAGGGGTGCCGTTATCATTAATTCTCCTCTCTATCCAACTCCCCGCCCATCCGATACATGATTTCACAATTGATAATGAAATCCAATTCCTCTTAGTAAAATTAGTAATAATGCACTTACCAATGGTTTTTACATCTCTATCGAACAATCCGGAGATTTGATGACGGTTGATCCAAAAAGTTTCATCCTCAACTCTTACCCCAATATGCTCGGAAAGAGCATCAGGGCGATATAAAATGATTTCATTTTTCATATCAATTCAAAAATTGAGTTTAGGATCTCGGTAGTTTATTCATCTAATACTTGTATTCAAGGAGAAAGCTGAATTTAGGTAGATAAATACCGTTCTCAAATACTCTTTGAGGATCGGTTGTAGGGGATGGGGGTGGAATTACATCACAGATTTCTCCAGGACATAATCATCCATTACGTAGCCATTGCCAATATCTTGCACAATAGCGTCAACCGTAATAAAACCCATTTTTTCGTAGACCTGAATAGAACTGTAATTATACTTATTGACCGTCAATTCTATTTTCTTCAACTGAAGTTCTTTTGCTTGGGCTTCTATAAAGGTGAGTGCCAAACGACCCATTCCAGATCCTCTCATAGAATCCAGGACATAAAGCTTACTTAAAAACAGAGATTCTGCCTTCTTTCTGAAAGCGAAATAACCAACAGGAATAGCTTGATGGAGTACTAGAAAGTACCTCATTCCTTTTTCTACCTGATCTTCAATAGCCAATGCGGACTGAAATTTTTCGAGCATATAAGAAACCTGTCGTTCTCCGATTATCGGTCCATAATGCTCGAACCAAATCCGATTTGCCAAGCCAGCAATGGTAGTATACTCAGCTTTAGTAATCGCCGGCAGGATAGTTTTCATCGAGTATTAAATTCACCATACTTGCAAATAATTAAGTAGGATCAAAATAGAGAAAATTGGAATAAATCGAGTTGAAAGCACAAAAATATAAAGCAGTGTAATTCCATCATTGAATCTATGATGAGGGAGCTTTTGAAAAAGATGGGTTTGAAATGGAAATTCCCGGGAAATAGTAAAGTGTAGTTTTAAACTACGCTTAGGCTAGCATTTTACTCCCAGATGAGATTCTTGGAGTTTATGAGTCGGTGGAGGAATTGAGTCACGGCTGTGCTTTTCAACTTTTTTCCAATATTTTCATGAGTTCATGGTTCAGGTAAAGTTTTTCTTTACCAATCTTAATTGATCGTAAAAAACCACTCTCTTCTAAATCACGAAGGTAATTACCTGCTGTCTTTGCTGAGCCTAAGCCTGCATCGATCAAAAATTGTCTTTTAGTGTAGGGTAGGTTGAATAGTAGCTCTACTAACTCCTTCGAATAAACCTTTGGTAACTCCGCTTTGATTTTTTGAGAAATTGTATCCATCAGCGAAATGATTTCTTCTAATCTTTTCAGTCCATTTATGGCATTCACCTCTACCATGTCTAGCATATATAGCACATAATCCTCCCACGAATCATGCTCAGTTACATTCCGCAAACTCTGGTAATATTCCGCTTTGTTTTTGATGATATACTCACTCAAATAAATTGCAGGGATATCCAATAGCTTACTCATCTTTAGATACAATAGAAGCAGTATTCTCCCCGTCCTGCCGTTACCATCTGAGAATGGGTGAATAGCTTCGAATTGGTAATGAATTAAGGCCATTTTTATCAAGGGGTCCAATGACTCGTCTTCGTTGATAAACTTTTCTAGGTTGGCAAGTTTTTCCCGAATAATGTTTTCCCCTGATGGAGGAGTATAGATTACTTCGCCTGATGTATTCGAAAGGGTTGTTCCAGGCATTACTCTAATCCCAGCTGTATTTTGTTTGATACATTGGACAATCTCAATACAAAGATTAGTTGTTATGAATGGCTTACTTTCAAGTTGGTTCAATCCCAACCAAAGGGCTTCTTTGTAGCTCAGAACTTCCTTAGTTGCGGAGTCGCCAAATTTCTTGTCTGCTACAATTGACTTATACAAGTCATCATTAGTCGTGATAATATTCTCTATTTCCGAACTGGCTTTTGCTTCTTGTAAATGGATGGTATCTAGAAAAAGTCTAGGATTAGGCAGATTTATCAATGTGCCGTTCAACTGAGCTAATGCTCTACTTGCTGAGATCGTCTTTAAAAGCACTTTTTTAGTCTCCAATTCAAACTTCGGAGGCAATGGAGGCAACTGATTAAATGGTTTTTTCCGATCAAAACTAGACATAGAACAAGGGTAGCATTTACACTCGATAAGAGGACACGGGTAAATATATCGATAATTTACCCGTGTTTACAACACAAGGGTAATTGTTACGGGTGTATTTAGTTGTAGTTCCATCCGACCACTGTACGGATTACACCTAGCCATGGCAGATTACACCTAGGCTAGCATTCTACACCTTGTGGGGGACAAACGATATGACTACATCAAACTTTGGAATAAGGATGAATCATAAATTCTTAAAAATAGGAAAGCGTAGTTGCATCCGACCACTGTACGGATTGCGCTTAGAAAAACGCTCTACGCCTATCGGGGGCTGTGAATGAGTTCGACGCCCTTCGGGGTCGTTTAGATGTTGCTATTGATTTTACCACGGGTTTCACCCATGGCTCCCGATACATCGGGACAGGTTATTCATGGTTTGATCTCCCGATACATCGGGACAGGCATTTCAGGATCATTTACTGTATTTCAACCTCGCATTTTTTATTGAACATCAAGACCACGAAGTGGTCA
>JBBQDY010000179.1:0-6765 GCA_038320155.1 Cytophagales bacterium | reverse complement strand
TCGGCATTTAACCCTAGTTTTTTCGCCAAAGCTGATATGTGCTTTCCATTAAGCTGTTGCGATTGGCTTTGAAAATTGAAATAACGCTGATTGATTTGATCAGCTTGGGTGATCCATTGGGCGACATGCTTACAGGTAAGCGCATAACCCTCTTGATTCACAAAGAAGAGGGTGGCAGCACCTTTTTGGATTTCAGCACTCCCAAAATTCCTTGAAATGGAATGGATTGCTCGGGTAAAACCTGCTACTTTTTCGATCGCTTGTATAAACACGGTTGGAGTGATTTTAGGTGTTTCAAATTAAGAAATCTATTTGAAAGGTTGGACTGAAAAAAGACTCTGAAATAATTTGGCATTCGAAATCGATTGAATTCACGAAGATCGAAGATCGGCCATCTTCCGGCTTGGGATAGTTTGGGCTAGCCAAAAAATTGTAATAACTTAGCCATCAGACAGGAATTTTCCGCTTTCAAGGGAGAAGCCTGAGGTAGTTTTTAGTATCAAACCTATACATTAATCAATAAAGATATGAGCAAAATTAAAGTTGGAATCAACGGATTCGGAAGAATTGGCCGTTTAGCATTCAGAGTTACACAAGAGCGTAGTGATATTCAGGTGGTCGCAATCAATGATTTGATCGATGTGGATTACATGGCATACATGCTGAAGTATGACTCTACTCACGGTATTTTTAATGGGACCATAGAGGTAAAAGACGGTAACTTGATCGTGAACGGAAATACCATCCGAGTCAGTTCAGAGAAAAGCCCTGCCAACCTGAAATGGGGAGAAGTAGGAGCGGATTATGTAATCGAGTCTACGGGCATTTTCTTAACTAAAGAGACTGCGCAGGGCCACATTGATGCCGGTGCAAAGAAAGTGATCATGTCAGCTCCTTCTAAAGATGACACGCCTATGTTTGTAATGGGTGTAAATGAAGGTTCTTACACGCCAGATATGGTATTTGTATCGAATGCTTCTTGTACTACAAACTGTCTAGCTCCGATCGCAAAAGTATTAAACGATAATTGGGGAATCGAGGAAGGTTTGATGACTACTGTTCACGCTACTACGGCTTCTCAGAAAACTGTCGATGGTCCTTCCGCAAAAGATTGGAGAGGTGGTAGAGGTGCCTCTCAGAATATTATCCCTTCTTCTACTGGCGCAGCTAAAGCGGTAGGAAAGGTAATTCCTGAGTTGAATGGGAAATTGACAGGAATGGCATTTAGAGTGCCTACTCCAGATGTATCCGTTGTGGATTTGACTGTTAGATTGAAGAATCCTGCAACATACGCCGAAGTTTGTGCCAAAATGAAAGAAGTGTCAGAGACTACCATGAAGGGAGTTTTGGGATACACTGAAGACGAGGTGGTTTCTACAGATTTCTTGGGAGATCCTAGAACATCAATTTTTGATGCTGGCGCTGGTATTCAGCTTTCTGACAAGTTCTTGAAAGTGGTGTCTTGGTATGATAATGAGTGGGGTTATTCTAATAAGGTGGTAGATCTCCTTAGCTACATCGCTAGCAAATAAATTGAAGGCCGATTTCTTAATCGGCCTTTTTATTTCAACCAAATCCAGATAGACATGTTATACCTATAAATTGATGAGCATGTATATTCCCTTTTTTCCATTGAAGCTGGTAGCTTTTCCTGATGAGGAACTTAACCTACATATTTTCGAGCCAAGATATCAAGCTCTTGTAGCGGATATAGAATCTGGGTCAAAGTCTTTTGGAGTATGTACTTTTCTGGATAAAATTTCAGGCTTTGGGACTCTGGTCAGACTCGATCAAGTCTATGAAAGGTACGAGGATGGTAGATTGGACATCAAGACGATTGGGCTCCAACCTTTTAAAATAATCTCTTTTGATAATCCAAGTCCGGGTAAACTTTATGCCGGGGGAGAAGTAGAGCTACTCCCAAACGATCCGATAGTTGAGCGATTTCTTCATCAGGAGTATATCTTTTACTTACGAGAGATGCTTTATTTATTAAAGTATGAGCCAAGCTTTAACCCTGAAGAAATCAACTCCTATTCATTTTCCCATAAGTTGGGACTCAGTTTAGAAGAGGAGTTAGATTTATTGAAAATGCCGTCAGAAAACGAGCGAACTCAATTTTTGATAAATCACTTTAAGCGCATGATCCCTGCAATCAAGGCTGCGGAGCTGGCACGTCATAAAATAAGTCAGAATGGTCACTTTAAGCATTTGGACCCGCTGGACTTTTAAAAAGTAAAAGCAGCCCATTTGGACTGCTTTTTTGTGATCCCTCTCGGGCTCGTTCCGACAGCTGCACGGGACCAGGACCCTCCCGATGAAATCGGGTGCTCTGCTGTCCTGAGTGGATAAGGTTTTCGATAAATGCCCTTTACTTCATTTTTTTAATTTGTGTTTCTTTTTTTTTCAGATTTCAAATCTTCACAGTTTTCTTGGCACATAATTTTCGAAAGAATATCATTGGAGATAAAATTTGAATGGCCGATATTATGGTCATAAAAAGGCCTTTCTAAACCAATGCAAGCACCGCTTAGTATTTGTTAAGATTTGCAGAAAGGAGAGTTTTGAAGGTGCCATTTGAAAAATGAACAGGCTAAAAATAAGAAAAGCAGCCCGATTGGACTGCTTTATAGTGATCCCTCTGGGGCTCGAACCCAGGACCCATACATTAAAAGTGTATTGCTCTACCAGCTGAGCTAAGGAATCAGATATGCTATAAAACTAAAAAGCGGAACGTGATTCCGCTTGATTAATAAAGTGATCCTGTCAGTACTCTCCCGATAGCTATCGTGGACTGAAACCTGCTGCACAGATCTATTATCTAAGTGATCCTGTCAGGACTCGAACCTGAAACCTACTGCTTAGAAGGCAGTTGCTCTATCCGGTTGAGCTACAGGACCTGGATAAAAGAAGATCGAAGTTTTTTGAAACTTCGATCTTCAATAGTAATAAAGTCGGGGTGGCAGGATTCGAACCTACGACCTCCACATCCCAAATGTGGCGCGATACCGGGCTACGCTACACCCCGAAACTTTCTTTTCAACTCCTTGCGAATTGATGTGTTTTTGTGATCCCTCTGGGGCTTACCGATATCGACTTGCTTGGCTTCGTCATCAGTACAAGCTTCTCGCCCTTTCCCATTTTGATTTCAATAATTGTGATCCCTCTGGGGCTTACCGATATCGACTTGCTTCGCTTCGTCATCGGTACAAGCTTCTCGCCCTTTCCCATTTTGATTTCAATAATTGTGATCCCTCTGGGGCTCGAACCCAGGACCCATACATTAAAAGTGTATTGCTCTACCAGCTGAGCTAAGGAATCATGTTTTGTGTAAAACCAACCATGCGTTGATTTTGCTTCTCTTTTCGACAGCTATCGGGGATGAACTACGGAATTACTTAACCCTGATATTTTGGAAACTTTAACCTTCCAAAATGAGTCAAAAACCTTTCAAATTGGCTCCCTAGGCTTGCTTTTTGCCAGATCATTACCGTTATTGGACTGCAAAAATAAGCGACTCAAATTTAAATGCCAAACCTGAATTCAATCTTTCTCGCAAAACTTTTGATATTTTTCAGTCTCGGATTACAAAGCTTTAATTGTCAAGCAGATGAAATCGACTTGGCTGTTGCTGATTCTTTATTTAATCAGCGGAGTTATAAGGAAGCAATGGAAATTTATCGACAAAATTATCAAGAAGGGATCTATTCCAGCTCTATGCTCTTGAAAATGGCCTTTATTGAGGAGGGCATTGGTGATAATGAACAGGCGACTATTTACCTGAGTAAATATTATGATTTGTCTCCTAATCCTCAGGCGATTACTAAGATAAAAAGTCTGACAGGACAGGATGTTCTGGTCGGTTATGAGGTTTCTGATTCTCAGCGATTTCTGATTTTCCTCGCAGAATACAAAGAATACATCGTTGGGTTGTTGACATTTTTCTTAATGATCTCGGTTATTTCAAATTGGTGGACAGGAAGGAAAATTGAGATGAGAGAGTCGTACTGGCCAACTGTATTATTGATTCTGGTCATCTTCGTTACTAATAATTTTTTGGAAGGTCCTAGGACTGGCCTGATCACAAGCAGTCCAACCTATATTGTTTCCAAACCAACTGCGGGAGGTGAATTGGTCGAGCAAGTCGAGCCAGGTCATCGAGTGAAAATAAAGTCAAGCAAAGACAACTGGTACGAAATAGAGTGGAAAGAGAAAGCTGCCTACATTAAAAAAGATAATGTCACCAGATTATAAAAGAGCTGAAAATTCATTCTCAATACTTGGGTGAATCAAAGGCATGTCAAAACCCTGATAATTGCAGTTAATCAAAAAAAAGGCCTCGACAGAGGCCTTTTTAGTATTTAAAGCTTTTTGAGCTCGATATTTCGATAGTGGACTAAGTCACCATGATCTTGCAACGCAATCTTCCCTTTCTTGAATTTGCCAAATCCTGGCATATCCTTAAACTTGCTATCTGCGATTAATGCTTCCCATTCAGAAGTCCACATCATCGTGCTCACGATGGTGGTTCCGTTTAGGACAAATTCCAGCTTTCCATTATCAGCAATGATTTCTGCCTGATTCCATTCTCCATAAGGCTTTACTGTTTCTTCACTGCTGACGATCAAGTCGTATAAATCACCTGCTCTATGGCTGATGATTTTAGCATCTGGATGACCTTCGTTATCCAAAACTTGCATCTCAGGACCGGTTTGCCAAGGATATTCGTATTCTGGAGTTTCGTTGATAAAGAAGATGACGCCACTATTTCCGTTTTGGGCAATTTTCCACTCATACTTCAAGTGAAAATTCTCAAACTCTTCGTCTGTGACAATATCTCCGCCGTCGCCTGTCTGCCATCCATCTTTGTTCGCTGCGTCAAGGTAGATCGCTCCATCTTCGATTTTCCAAGCATTTCCGACTTCTCCTCCGCCGTATTTATGCCATCCGCTAAATGATTGCCCATCGAATAAACTGATCCACTCCGAATCTGCTGTTGTTTCCATAGTCACTTCCTCTGTTTCGATTTCTTTTTCACCAGAGCAAGAAAATGAAAGGCCGACTAATACGGCTAAAGCCAATTGACTTTTCTTCATTTTTTATTTCTTTAAAAGCAATACGTACCTCACCATATCCTTAGCATCTTCTTCACTAAGGCCAAGATGTGCTGGCATTGGTACTTCACCCCATACGCCTACGCCGCCTTTGATTACTTTTTGAGCGAGCATGTTGACATTCTCTTCCGTAGTTTCATATTTAGCTGCTACCTCGGCATAAGATGGCCCCACGATCTTTCGCTCTACCATATGACAAGACAAACAATCAGATGCTTTTATTTTCTCGAGTCCCTTGATATATACCGGATCATTTTGGTATTTCTCTTCAAGGGATATCTCCTTGACAGGTGCCACAACAACTGTCTCAGTCGCTGTTTCCGTTTTTGTTTCTCCGCCGCCACATGCAAAAGTCAATCCGACTAATGCGATCATTCCTAGATTTAAAGATTTGTACATTTTCATTTGTTGTGTATTTTTTGAGTTTTAAATGCCTAATATTTTTTTGTTAAAAGCTTCATCAGCTCCAGTTCCGGCAAAATCATCAAATGCCTTCTCAGTCACTCGGATGATATGCGAATCAATAAAGGGCGCACCCTCCGCAGCACCTTGTTCTGGATGTTTGACCGCGCATTCCCATTCTAGAACTGCCCAGCCATCGTAATTGTATTGAGAAAGTTTGCTAAAAATTCCGCCAAAGTCAACATGTCCATCTCCCAATGATCTAAATCTTCCTGCTCGCTCCACCCATCCTTGGTAGCCGCCATATACTCCTTGCTTTCCGGTTGGATTAAATTCGGCGTCTTTGACATGGAACATTTTGATTCGCTCGTGATAGAAATCGATAAACTGTAAATAGTCTAAACATTGTAAAACGAAGTGACTCGGATCATAGAGGATGTTTGCCCGCTTGTGTCCACCGACCTTATCAAGAAACATTTCAAAGGTGATGCCATCATGGAGGTCCTCGCCAGGATGGAGTTCGTAACAGACATCAACGCCGAAGGAATCAAATTCATTTAGAATCGGAAGCCATCGTCTAGCCAGTTCAGTGAAACCTGTTTCTACTAGGCCCGCTGGTCGCTGCGGCCAAGGATATACGGTATGCCACATCAATGCGCCTGAGAAGGTAGCATGTGCAGTTAAACCTAAATTGCTGGAAGCTTTTGCCGCATATTTCAATTGTTGTGTCGCCCATTCGGACTTTCCTTTCAGGTCACCTTTCAAGTTTGCAGGAGCGAATCCATCAAATAACTCATTGTATGCCGGATGTACCGCCACTAGCTGTCCTTGCAAATGAGTAGAGAGTTCAGTGATCTCCATTCCGGACTCTTTCACTATTCCAGCGATCTCGTCTGCATAGGTTTTACTTTCGGCAGCCTTTTGCAGATCGATCATTCGAGCATCCCAAGATGGAATCTGGACACCTTTATAGCCAAGATCCGCCATGTAGGCACAAATGTTTTTGAGGTTATTAAAAGGAGCCGCATCGTCCGCAAATTGAGCTAGGAAAATTGCTGGGCCTTTGATCGTTTTCATGAATATTTTAGGTTTTAGGTTTAATTTTACTTTTCTACAACGAATGGGGTCCATTTCAATTCTGATTCATTGCTCTTTAGGACATGATCAATAAATGCCATTCCTCGGATTCCATCTTCTACTCCGGGATAATCTTCCCATTCCTCTTTTGGCTTTTGACCTGCTCGTTCTG
>JBBQDY010000178.1:0-6793 GCA_038320155.1 Cytophagales bacterium | reverse complement strand
AGAATGATCATCGATTTGAACTTGGAGATTTTTCATAGCCTATAAACTTTAAGAAGGTTGAATTGTTTTGCGGCTTCGGATATACTCGAATATACTCACGATCATCAACAAAAGCGAGAAATTGTAGATGGTATCCTCAATTGGTACGGTCCAAATCCGAATCCCAAGGTTCTCAGCATTATTGTAAAATATAACCGGCTCAGTGGTTAATCCTCCGGTCAATATTCCATTACAAAGAAAAAAAGGGATCAATACCACCAAATATGCAAAAATGAATCTGCCGAGGTATTTGTCACCAAAGCATAAGAAATGGACCACTAACACTGCCGCTCCAAAAAAAGCATTTACTGAAGTGTAGCATTTATCTAAATTCATTAAGCCCAATCCGATTAGAAATGGTACAAGGACATAAACCATTATTTTTCCAGCAGGCTTGAAAATGTCTTTCGGAAAGAAATAAATCAACACCATATAAATAAACATGCAGGCATAAGGAACGGTAATGAAAAACAGCCATTCCTCCAATGGCAAATCAAAAAAGTAAATTCCCAAGATGTATTTAGGATTAAATTCCCAAACGCCTAAAATGGTGAAATAGTGATCCCAGACCAGAAAGATTGCGCCCGTAATAAAAATAGCCGGAAACAAAGCATACCAATAAGAAGCGAATTTCACCCTCGATTCAAACGAGCGAACCAAAGGAAATGAAATGGCAAACAGATTTAATCCTAGGTAAAGGAATTTTTCCATGACTAGCTGATTCCTAGTTTTGAGCCGAAATAAGTACCTAAAAGCAAGGTGATCTTTTTGGAATTCGGAATTCGAATTCGCTCCTGAATGATGGTCTCAGCAGGCAAGCCTTTTATCTTATCAAAAAGCTTCTGATAATATAAATAGGCAACTTTGACTCCCAGTTTGGCGCCAACGGGAAGGGCTTCGATTCCTACTAAAGAATCATTGAAGTCTTTCTGGATATCTTCTTCAATTAAGACTTTGGCCGACTTATCAAACGATTCGAAATCAACCCCAGGGAAGTAAACTCTTCCACGCTCCTCAAAGTCACTTTTGATATCCCGGAGGAAATTTACTTTCTGAAAAGCTGCTCCAAGCTTACAAGCGGGTTTCCTCAGTCGATCATACATTGCCTGATCACCTTCTACAAAAATTTTTAAACACATCAAACCCACCACCTCAGCGGAGCCATAGATGTATTCTTGATATTTACTGTCATTGTAGAGTTGAAAATCCAAGTCCATCTCCATGCTGTGAAGGAACGCCTCAATCAGGTCAAGATCAATTCGGTATTGGTTGACGATCAGTTGAAATGCGTGTAAAACTGGATTTAATGAAAGCTTTGTCTCAATCGCTTCATACGTATCATTTTTGAATCTGGATAGAAGAGCCGCTTTGTCCTGATCATGAAACGTATCCACAATTTCATCCGCATACCGTACAAACCCATACACCGCGTAGATTGGCAGATGGAACTTCTTGTCCAGTGTTTTTATCCCAAGAGTGAAACTCGTGCTGTAGCGCTGAGTGATCAGTCGGCTACATTCAAGTGTGGTTTGGTCAAAAAGCTCTATAGCATTCATACGACTGAATATACTTGTTTATTTACGAATTGTTTTCCTTCATCACTTCCTTGGCGACCACGTAGCCAGAAATCAAGGACGGCGGAACGCCCGGGCCCGGCACGGTAAGTTGCCCGGTATAATATAAGTTCTTAACCTTTTTACTCTTCAGGGAAGGTTTCAAGATCGCAGTTTGCATGAGTGTATTTGCCAATCCATAGGCATTTCCCTTGAATGCATGATAGTCAGATTTGAAATCACTGTGCGCATAGGATCGCTTATATACCACATGTGATCGGATCTCTTGACCAGAAATTCGCTCCAGTCGCTCCATGATGATATCGTAATATTTTTCACGCATTTCCTCCGAATCTTCTAAATCTGGGGCAAGCGGGATAAGTAAGAACAAATTTTCCATGCCTTCTGGCGCTACCGTCGGATCTGTGATCGAGGGGACAGAAGCATAGAACAATGGCTTTTCTGGCCAGCGTGGATTCTTATAGATCGCATCAGCATGCGGACCCAGCGGCTCATCAAAGAACAAATTATGATGTCTGAGATTCTTCAGACGCTTATTTATCCCCATATAAAACAATAAGCTTGATGGTGCCATCACGCGCTTATCCCAATATTCCTCAGAGTAATTGCTATATTTTGGATTGACTAGGTGGCGATCGACATGATGGTAATCCGCCCCGGCGACTACGATGTCTGCTTTGATCGTTTCTCCGGATTTCAATCTTACAGCGTGAGCGATGCCATTCTGAATCTCGATTTCCTCCACTTCAGCATCAAACTGAATTTTTACGCCTTTTTCTTCAGCAAGCTTGACCATGCCTTTGATGATTTCATGCATGCCACCTTTTGGATACCACGTGCCCAAAGCGATGTCGGCGTAGTTCATCAAACTGTAAAGTGCAGGAATATTATCGGCAGTTTCTCCTAAGAAAAGCACCGGAAATTCCATCAACCGAATAATTTTATCCGATTTGAAAAACTTGCGCACATGCTTTGACATGGATTGGAAAATATCCATTCGAAGCATATCCATCAATAATCCAGGAGAAGTAAATTCGAAAAGGGAACGACTTGGCTTTTTGACCAAATCATGAATCCCTACCTCATATTTGTATTTGGCCTGTGCTAAAAATTTATCCAACTGAGCTCCCGCACCTGATTCGATTCCTTCAAGCATTGCTTTGAATTCATCCAGATTGGCGGGAATATCCAACGTATCCTCTTCACCATAAATGACCGCATAAGAAGGATCAAGTCGGATTAGGTCGTAATAATCTGACACCTTCTTACCAAAGTGGTCGAAATAATTGTCAAAAACATCTGGCATCCAATACCAGCTGGGACCCATATCAAAAACAAACCCCTGATGTTCGAACTTTCGAGCTCTACCACCGGGGGATCCGTTTTTTTCAAGAAGGGTGACTGAACAACTGGATGCTGCAAGATGTGTGGCTGCGGATAATCCGGCAAAGCCAGAACCGATAACCACGACATGTTTTTTACTCATTTATTAATTATTATGCTTGTAAACCATTAGGTCTTCTTTCAAGAACTTACGAGCAATATGAATTCTATTTTTTACAGTTCCAATAGGAATCTGAAGCTTATCTGCAATCTCGTGGTATTTGAATCCTCGGAAATGCATCATAAAGGGTGTTTTATATACATCATCTAAGTTATCAATGGCTTCATTTATATCATCCATCGCAAAGTTCCCGAATACACCATTCTCGATTAATGATCCACTGGAATTGATGTAGTGAAGATTGTCAGTAGTATCCACGAATGTCCCTCTCCGTATCATTCGCTGATAATTGGTGATGAAGGTGTTCTTCATGATTGTATAAAGCCAAGCTTTCAGGTTTGTACCTTCAGTGAACTTGTCTTTGTTTGTGAAAGCTTTTACCATTGTATCTTGTAAAAGATCATTGGCGTCATCCATATCACGGGTCAACTTCAACGCAAAAGGTTTCAGTGTACTGGATAACTGGTTTAATGAGTAGCTAAATTCTAGAGTCGTCATGGCTTTTGGTTTTTGTTTAAACAAATGTAGCAATGATTAAACAGAATCCAAGTGTTTTGTTGAATTAATTTACCGTATGATTAAACAAAAAATACAAAATGCCCCTATAACAGCTTAATAGGCAAGTTTTATTATAAAATATGCAAAAAATAAAGCACTTCGTGAAAAGTGCCTTTGTTTGAAATAGATGATTGAATGATAAACTATTTCTCTTGTGGTACTGTATCAAGCTCTTCCAGGAAAACTTTGATATCACGGATATAATTCAATTGTCTCACGTTGGCATGAAACTTAAGGTCTTGGCCGATTACCTGATAACCAGTTACCAATAGTTCAGATTCTTTAAATCGATCCGCCAATCCATTGATATAATCTTGCGCAAATTCCGAAGAAGGCGACGTGGTGATAACAGTCAATAAAAATTCTGGATTATGGATATCATAAACCTGATTGAGGTCTTCAGTTGGGGTGTTTTGGCCAAGGTAAATTACTTTATGGCCTTTATTTTTGATTAGAAAAGATGCAAAAAGTATTGAAACTTCATGAAGCTCACTTTCTGGCAGGAACAACAAAAACTTTTTGCCCTTATTGGATGGCACCTGACCATCAATCGCAACGATCAGTTTTTGCCTCACCAGATTGGAAATGAAATGTTCTTGAGCTGGATTAATCGCACCTGTTTGCCAGAGTACTCCTATTTTTGACATGAATGGATATATAATATTCATCATGGTCTGCTCAAAGCCAAGCTTAAGGATATTTGTGGATAGGATTTTGTCAAATCGCTCCTCATCCATCTCTATCATGCTAATCGTCAACGCATGAATCTGATCGTCATGCGTGAGGGAGCGCTCAGTGAGTCGCATCACTTCATCCCGCATTTCCGGTTTCTCCATGGAGACGATTTTACTAATCTTAAAACCATTGTCATTTAACAAGGCCACATTTAAGATCAATTTCAAATCCTCGTCATCGTAAAACCGAATATTGGTGTCCGTCCGTTTTGGACTCAACAAATTGTAGCGTTGTTCCCAGATCCGAAGCGTATGTGCTTTGATCCCGGAAAGTTGCTCTAAATCCTTAATTGAATATGTGCTCACAGATCCTTCTCTTTAAAATATTCTTTGGGTACTACAAATAAGCCAAATGATACCGCATCCTCCTTCTCATTTGTGCGATGATGCGCTTGATGTGCTCTGAAGATTCCCTTTAGAAACCCATTTTTTGGCTTTTGAAACCATTTCATTCGACGATGAATCAATACATCATGAAGAAAGAAATACAGCATACCGTACAAACTGATACCAACTCCCATCCAAAACCGATAATCAAAATCGGCCACTCCTTTTATGATCAGCACTACAGCAATGCTTCCAAACAGCAACGAAAACAGATCGTTCCATTCGAAGAAATACTTCGAGGGTCGGTGATGTGTCTTATGAATCGTCCAAAGTGGACCATGCATGAGGTACTTGTGGATCGCCCAACCAAATACTTCCATCAGGGTAAAACCAAGGGCGATAAATCCAATTGCGTTGATCATCTGCTATATAACCCGACCGTCGGGCGTAATGTTATATCCTAGTTTCGCTATGTTTTGTTTCAGCATGCTTAAAAAATTAGAGTTTTAAGGTGAAATTTAAAACCGCGAAAAACAAGATGATGCAAATCAGGAGGAGATTAGCGATTGAGTTACCTTTCTCAAAGTTAGCTTTCCTGAAAATCAAATGAATCAAAAAGGCGACAATAAACCATCCGGCATAATTACTCAGCGGAATAATCTCAAACTTCCAGTACCACATATCCAACGCTACAGCCACCGGCTCCAAGATGTAATCAATGGCAGTCATTGCGGTAGCTCCTAGTAATGAAGCATAATAATCGTTAGTGACTTTGTGAAATATCGTCCCCGTGAGGTAAACCAAAATAAACCAATTCACCCCGATAATGATCGGAACCTCCCACAGCTTTGGCCCCAGAGTAGGCCCATAGACATAGTCCCCGTACAGATATCCAGTGTGGATCCCGATCAGCTCCGAACCAAAACCTATCCAAAAAGCCGCTGCCGCGAAAATCGGGAACACTTCTGACCAACCTCTGTGAAAAGCCAAGATCAAAAACAGGCTGCTCAATAATTGGATCGGTGTCAATCGCAGAAAAAAATCCCGATACTCAGGAATACTCAAGCCGATAATCCCCACCATATGAAGCGCAATCACCACGATTTTGGCAATCAGGAGCTTCAGGTTTCTGGATGGAATTTCTTCTTTCAGGACTTTGTGCATAGGGCTTTGCAGAATGCTAGGCAGGAAATTCAGGATATCAATTTGGGATTCCTAACTTTGCCTCGCTGCAATTGTTGGCAAAAAAAGCAAATTTCGATCAAAATCCACCCTTATGATTCTCTATAATATTACTTACACCGTTGCTACTGACATCGAAGATGATTTTGTGAGGTGGATGAAAGTGACTCATATTCCGGATGTTTTTGCAACTGGGTTATTTACAGAGCATCGATTCTTTCGCTTGATGAATAGTACCAATGATGGCTTTACCAATTACAGTATTCAGTTTTTTGCAGAATCTACGGCCAAGTTGATCGAATACGAAAATCGCTTTGCGAATGCACTGCGGTATGAAACACAGGCTCGCTACGGGGAAAAAGCGCTGGCTTTTCGAAGTCTTTTAGAGGCGGTAGATTAAATTTCAAGTTATTTAACAATACGAAGTTTCCGTTTTTATAGAAATCGTTTAGTTTAGTAAACTAAATGACGATCTATGAAAAAGCTTTTTTTTATCTGCCTTGTAGGCGGCTTTTTTTCCTGCGGAGAAAAATCAGAATCAGATTCCAATTCTAAAAAAAACATTCTCGAAAATCTCAAGGTCAGTATAGATTCTATTCGGATCGATGTTGGAGAGGAGATCTTTGATGCCGGGTCATATTACGCCTATGATCTTAGCGAGGATAAGCAATCGATTTTTTACGGCTATTCGGAAGGTCCTGAAATTCATGAAATCAGCTTGACGGATTATGCGTTAGTCAAGCGTCACAAATTCACTAGTGATGGCCCGGATCAGGCGCCTTCTTTTATCAATTACCTGGGTGTATTACCAGGCGATGAGCTCGCAATTATCGGGTATGGTTCGCAGGGGATTTTTTCCATTGAGGGAAAAAAAC
>JBBQDY010000177.1:0-6809 GCA_038320155.1 Cytophagales bacterium | reverse complement strand
TTCCACCTGAAAGCGCAACGTGGACCTTCTCTTGAGATTCGGTCAACTCTTGAAACTGATGGGAAAACTCATCAGCCAGTTTATCTTTGGAACTGGAAATAATCAATTGCATGGTAAAAATGGTTTGATAAAATTATGTTTAGGGTTATTCATTAGCAAAGCACACAGAAGCCGGATTCATCGGTTAGCAAGTCACCAGGATTCCTCCAGCCAAAACTGTCTTCGATTAAGTCGTCTGAATTTTTTGGACCCCAAGTTCCTGCCGAATAGCCGTAGGTATTGACTTGGGGGCTATTTTCCCAGCACTTCAATATTGGATCCACAAATTTCCAGGCCGCTTCTACTTCGTCCGCCCGTGCATAAAGTGTGGCATCACCCTGCATCGCATCCAGCAAAAGCCGTTCGTAAGCATCCATGACATGAGCAGACTCAAGGTCTGAATAGTAAAAATCCATATTCGCCTGTTCGACATGAAAACCAAGTCCCGGGACTTTTACTCCAAACTTGATCAAAATCCCTTCATCAGGCTGAATTCGGATGATAAGTTTGTTGTCTTTTTTATAGACATCCTGACTCTTGAATATATCGTGATGTGGGGTTTTGAAGTGGATGACGACCTCAGTTACTTTTGTGGGCATGGCTTTACCAGTACGAACGTAGAAGGGCACACCACCCCAGCGCCAATTATCAATGAAAAACTTCACTGCAGCGTAAGTCTCGGTGGTAGATTCTGGATTTACTCCCTCTTCTTCCCGATAGCCTTTTACTTTTTTTCCGTCGATTGTGGAGGCCACATATTGGCCGCGAAGCGTGTTTTTGAGGATGGTCTCATCGTCTTTCATGATGCGAATAGACTTCAAGGCTTTTACCTTTTCATTACGGATTTCTTCCGCATCAGCATTAATCGGCGGCTCCATGACAATCAATGAAATTACCTGAAGCAAATGACTTTGAAACATGTCGCGCAGCGCACCTGATTTGTCGTAATACCCACCTCGCTTTTCCACACCTACGGTTTCTGCATTGGTGATCTCCACATGATGAATATATCTACGATTCCAGACTGGCTCAAAAATCGAATTTGAAAAACGAGTGACCAAGACATTCTGGACGGTTTCTTTTCCTAAATAATGATCAATCCGGTAAACTTGAGATTCCTGAAAATATTTTTGTAGTCCCTCATTAAGTGCTTTTGCTGAGGCTAAATCGTAGCCAAATGGTTTTTCCACAATGATTCTTTTCCAGCCTTTTTCCTCTTTGGTCAGGCCTTCTTTAGCAAGATTTTTTGCGATTGGTTCGTAAAGGCTTGGTGGGGTAGAGAGGTAAAAGATGTAATTATTATCCGTTCCGAATTCAGTATTTAGATCTTGGATGCGATTAGCCAGAGGCGCATAACTACTATCATAATCTTCCCCCAAATCCGCATAGAATAGCTTATTTGCAAATTTATCAATGAAATCGCCGTCCTCTTTTCCAAGCTTTTTTTTCAAAAACTCACTTTCCATGACCACTTTCTTGCGGAATTCCTCGTCAGTCATGGTGCTTCGGCTCGCACCTAGGACAATGAAATTTTTGGGAAGATGCTTTCCCTTATAGAGATTGAAAAGTGCTGGAACCAGTTTTCGGGCAGTCAAATCACCTGAAGCTCCAAAAATGATCAGCATCTGGTTTTGAGTTTTTTTCATAAGAGGATCTAAATTGGTTCGGAGTACAGGGGAGAGATAAGGCGAATTTTGGCTAATAGTTTTTGCTAAAAAGCTTCATAGGTCATTTTGATAAGTTAATTTTGACCTGATGCTGTAAAAATAGGGCTTATTTATTTTATTCTTCCAGCCGAGTAAATGAATTGACTTTGGTTTTCAGGATTTGACAAAGAAAAAATACGATGCAAGGAACATATGATTTTGGCCTGATAGGTCTAGGAGTGATGGGAAGGAATTTCATTTTGAATGTAGCAGATAATGGCTTCAAAGCTTTTGGGTATGACTTGGATCAGTCCCAAGTAGCGGCTCTCAAAGCTGAGGGAAATCCAGATCAAGTCGATGCGACTTCGGATATTGTGACATTTACTAAGTCGCTCAGCTTACCCAGAAAGATCATGCTGCTAGTTCCTGCGGGAAAAATCGTAGATCAGGTGATCGAAAGCTTGCTTCCGCATTTGGATAAAGGCGACATTATCATCGATGGTGGTAATTCTTTTTTTACCGATACGGATCGAAGAGAAGCTTATTTGATGGAGAAAGGAATTTACTTTTTCGGTTCGGGTGTAAGTGGTGGAGCCAAAGGAGCCAGAAATGGGCCAAGCATTATGCCTGGAGGAAATAAGGAAGCCTATCAGCATGTGAAGCCGATTTTTGAGGCGGTTGCCGCCAAGTATAAAGGAGAGCCTTGCGTAGCCTATTTGGGGCCAAAGTCGGCTGGGAATTATGTAAAGATGGTGCACAACGGGATCGAATATTCCATGATGCAGCTGACTTCCGAGATTTACGATTTATTGAAAAAGTCTGTTGGTTTGTCTAATCAGGAGCTTCATGAAGTTTATGAAAACTGGAATTCAGGTCGTCTCCAATCCTTTTTGGTGGAGATCACGGCTGAGATTTTTGCTCAAAAGGATACGCTCACAGATGGAGATTTGGTGGATCTGATTTTAGATAAAGCCAAGCAAAAAGGAACGGGTAAATGGACTTCTCAAAATGCCATGGATCTTGGTATTCCAGTTCCGACGATCGACATGGCTGTGAGTATGCGGGAGATTTCTGCATTGAAAGAGGAGCGCGTACTTGCAGATCAGTTGTATTCCAGACCTGAACCAGAATCGATTTCAAAAGGAGAAATGATTGCAAAGGCGGAGCAAGCCTTGTATTTCTCGTTCATAATTTCTTATTCACAGGGCTTACATCAGTTGGCTGATGCCTCCCGAGAGTATGGCTACTTATTGGAGTTAGCGGTGATTGCAAAGATTTGGCGTGCAGGATGCATTATCCGTGCGGGTTTATTGGCTGATATTGCCATTGCATTTACATCGAAACCTGATTTGGCAAACTTGCTTCTTTCACCTGCTTTTGTGGGGAAAGTTCAGGAGACGCTTCCGGATGTTCGTGCCCTAGTAGCTTATGCTGCGCAAAGTGGAATTCCTGTTCCCGGTTTAGGTTCTGCTTTGAGTTATTTTGATGCTTACACCTCTTCTAATTTGCCACTAAATCTTATTCAGGCTCAGCGCGATCATTTTGGTTCGCATACTTATGAGCGGAATGATCGAGAAGGAATTTTTCATACGGAGTGGGGAGAGGGCAGTCTTCAGTAGGCAGTCGGCAGTTGACATAACCTTTGATCTCTTTTGACCTCGAAGGTATATTCAGTCTTCAGTGGGCAGTTTTCGGTGTTTGAGTAGGCACGAATACTTATGTTTTAACAGGGGATGAATTTGTATTGGTTTTTGTAAATTTCAGCATGAGTATCATAGAATCGAACTTGAACGAAATCAAAAGACTTTGTAGAAATCACAAAGTGGAAAAGATGTATGTTTTTGGATCCGCCCTTAAAAAATCATTTCAGCCTGATAGTGATATAGATTTATTAGTGGCCTTTGAGGAGTTTGATTTAGCAGAATATCTTGACAACTATCTGGATTTGAAATTAAGTCTTACAAATCTTTTTAAAAGAAAAGTTGATTTGGTGGAAATCCAAACGCTTAAGAATCCAGTTTTGAAACGTTCCATCGATAGAAACAAGGAACAGATTTATGGATGAGCGGATTGAAAAATGGCTAGTTGATATTAAATTCTCCATTCAAGAGATTGAAGATTATTTCACGCTAGTGGACAGGAGTTTCTTTGATTACCGCAAATACAAAATGCTTAAGAGAGCTGTTGAGCGCAATTTAGAAATAATAGGAGAGGCACTTAATCGGATCGTCAAAAGAGACCAGTCATATCAGGAAAAAATCAAAAACACTTCCTCAATAATTGGCTTAAGGAATCAAATTATACACGCCTATGATACTATTTCAGATGAGAATATATAGGCGATCATTGTTAATCATCTCCCGAAATTAAAGTTGGAAATTGACCGAATTCTCAAAGCCAAATGAAAGGATTAAGTTTTTCTTGACGTAAGGATTACCCCACTTTCAATTGCAATTCTCCTTGGCGCTTAATTACTTTCAATTCAAAAAACTGGTTGACAAATGTTTTGCAATGATTTTCCGCCCACTCTGCCCTACTTTCGGTATCGTAGAGTAAGGTCATTCGGAGCATTGTCTTCACATATTGCTCGTGTGTTCCAAGTTCCTTGACCCAAGCAATAAACGCAGCTTCCCACTCTTCTTTGAATTTGTCGAAATGATCTCTTCCATCAAAAAGTAGCATAAGCTGATTGTCATCATGCTTAAACCGGTAGATCCCACAGAGTTGACGATAAATTATTCTCACCCGTTCAAATGGAAATTCAAAAGTATTTAGGATGTTGGTGTAGGTCTCATCCATGAGGAGAAGCGGATTATACATATAAGTATAAGAGCGCTTCAGCTCGTAAACCATCTGATCGATCAACTCGTCCTCGAGCACAAACTGCGCTTGTCTGAGGATATAGTTTTTATCTAATGGATAGATTTTTCCGATCATTTTGAAAAGATTGACTTTCAAAAGTACGAAACTTATCTTTTTTTACTCCTGCTTTTTGGAAGTATTAAGCCATTTTATTTGGATTAAAGTTTTTCAGAAAGAAGTCCAAGGCACTAAGAATCGAACCATGAATAGAGACTTCGGTCTTCGATCATTTTCGCAGGCCGGCCAGGATCAATTAAAATTTCACTTTCGCTTCCATTATCGCACCGGCTCTCTCATAAGCAACGGAAGTAGAATCCCCTTTTTGGAAAGCACTCAGCGCCCGCATATAACTCATCATATCCACAATGGTCGAATCTCCCATTTGAATTATTACGTCACCTTTTAGCAATCCAGCAGCTTGGGCTGGCTTGTCTTCAGACACTCCATCGATTCGCATCCCTTTCCCGCCGTACAAATAATCCGGAACTACTCCGAGTGAAACTGTAAAGCGAGGAGAATCTCCAGATAAATCCTTCGTTTTGGTAAAAGCAAGTTTAGGCTCGGCATCCAACTGATCCACCAATCGATCAATGTATTTCACGACTAGCAAAAGACCCTCATAATTGATCAAATCGGAATCATCCGAAGGCCGATGGTAATCCTCATGCTGTCCAGTAAAGAAATGTAAAACAGGTAGATCTTGTAAGTAAAAAGAGGTATGATCGGAAGGACCTACACCCGACTCAGAAGTCACCAACTTCAAACTATCGGCATTGACCAGATCCAAGGCGGGCAACAAAGATGGGCTGGTCCCAACGCCATTAATCGCGAGTGTTTTCTGTTCATTCATTCTTCCCACCATGTCCATATTGATCATGTAGTTCACAGTTGAAAGCTCAATAGTTGGGTTTTTCACGAAATAATTTGAGCCCCAAAGCCCATTCTCCTCGCCCGAAAAAGCAATAAACAGGAAGTTAGAATTATGCTTCCTGTGCTTTAAGATTTTGGCCAAAGCCACCAAAGCTGCGGTACCAGAGGCATTATCATCCGCTCCGTTGTGAATTGCGGAATCTCCACGGTGAAGCGAACCTTGACCTCCCATTCCTAAGTGGTCAAAATGGGCTCCTATTACGATTGTGTTTTCAGATTTATTATCGATAAATCCGATAACATTTCGTCCAGTAACACCTTCGCCATCTGTTCCGATAACTGCTTCTTCATGCGGATTGGTTGGCTTAGAAACAGTAAAAGTCTGGAAAAACCCTTCAGTACCTTTTGGCTCCAAACCGGCCTTTTTGAATTCTTGGGCTAGATAATCCGCTGCTTTCTGCTCTCCATCTGTCCCAATCGCCCGGCCTTCAAGATCATCCGCAGCTAAAAATATAACGTCGGATTTCAACCCTTCTAGTAAACTTTGATCTGTTGGGGCATTATCACAACTCCATGTAAAGAGGGCTGCTGATACTAAAATGAGGGTATACCTAGATTTTTGGGTCATACTTGATTTGGTTTCAACTCAAAGATAATAATCGGTATCTTCGAGCTGCAATTTTAACCCGCTGTATCCCAAAAAGAAAAGCTCTATTAATTATGGGACTTTGTGCCATGATTGCACGCAGTCCCAAATCAGAAACTATCGAATCTCGAGAATCAACTGCCCATTTGGCCTCCGATTCACTTCTGCTTCAACCAGAAGAAATAAATTATCTAAAAAAAATCAAACAGATCACCTACTGAGGAAAAATTAATTGATTTTGGGTTAAGCAAACTGGGCACCGTTCTTTCATCCATCAGGGGGAAAAATCATTTTCGCTTCCATTCATCAAACGGAGCGAGGCTATCCATTTAATCTATTCATGATCAATATTGATGGAACCGGACTTACTAAAATCACGAACGACGGTACGTTTGATGCATTCCCGGTTTTCTCCAACGATGGTAAATACTTGGTATTCTCCTTCAATCGTAATAATGGCGGCACACGAGACACCAATCTTTTTGTAGCAGAGTGGATTGGGGATTAATTCGCTTAGTTTGTTAACTTTAAAAAGTTAAACTCCAAATTTGACTGAATTTAAATTTTAATTTCAACCCTCACCAACCCCAAAAAAAATGAAAAAAATTAAATCAATCTTATCTCTAGCATTGGCGTTGCTTTTGATTTCCGCCTTCAGTTTTACTTCTTGTGGAGGTAAAAAAGATTCAAATAATGAAGCAGACACAGAACATGCCGAAGGTGGTGAGCATCCTGAAGGAGGCGGC
>JBBQDY010000176.1:0-6830 GCA_038320155.1 Cytophagales bacterium | reverse complement strand
GCTTTATAAGAACAGATGGATCATAGAAGTGCTTTTCAAGCAGATCAAGCAGAATTTTGAACTGAAATATTTTTTATCGGACAGTGAGAACGGCATCAAAATCCAAATATGGGTTGCTCTGATTCTAAATCTGCTGTTTACATTGCTACATAAGAAAATAAAAGAAGCTGAAGACTTTTCCACCATGGTGATGGTAGCTGCAAAAAATCTGTGCTCCTATGTGAGTCTGGAGAAGTTTCTGCTCAATAGCGAGGCATATGGTAAAAGAATATTTCAAACCGAACTCAATAAAACACAAACAGAACTGCTGTTCTCAGGATAGGGGGTACTTTTGGAAAAATAGAAAAAAAGCCCCTAATTGTACATTAGAGGCCTAATATTCGTGCTTTCATAAATATGTCGGACGACAGTAACTTTTAATTCCAAATTTATTTTCTTGAAATTCGATACTTCAAAACAGTTCCTCAGTAAATAGTCGATTAAAGAACAGAAGTGTAAATTTACAATGCTTTACTACCGTAGACTTCCAAAGTGGTGAACTTTCGCAACACGTCATTTAAATAAAAGAAATCACGATAGATGAACTTTACTTTCCCACTTAATTGCTACCCATTAAAAATCAACTTAAAAGTAGTCCCCTCGCCAGATAAAGATTTGACTTGGATATTTCCTTTGTGGCGACGCATGATTTGTTTTGAAAGGCTAAGTCCGATACCTGATCCTTTCTTCTTAGTGGTAAAGAATGGGATAAATATTTTCCCCAGCGCTTCTTCCTCGATTCCTTTTCCGGTATCGCTTACTTCCAGGATAATTTTCCCTGCTTCATCGATGTAGGCTCGGAGCGTGATCACCTTTTCTTCGCAATCTTCTAGTGCTTGAATGGCATTTTGAGTCAGGTTGATCAAGACTTGCTCGATCTGGGTTTGATCTCCGAAAAGGATCAGTTCTTTAGGATTTAGCTCCTTTTTCAGTTTGATTTTCCCAGCCTCCAATTGATGATTCAGGAGCACTTCGAGTTGGTCAAAAAGCTTTGATATGGCAATGCTGCTAAACTTTGGTATCGGAATATGCGCTAAGGATCGGAAGTCCGAGACAAAGCTGATCAGGCCTTGGCTTCGTTTTTCAATTGTTGAAATACCCATTTGGTAATCTTCCAGATCTTGCGGGCTGATTTCGCTGACGGTTTCTATTTTGGATTCCAAGTCGCTTTTGATCGTGCCTGCGAGCGAAGAGATCGGAGCGATCGAGTTCATAATTTCGTGTGTTAGAATCTTGACGAGATTTTGCCAAGCTTCCATTTCTTTTTCTTCCAATTCGGATTGTATATTCTGCAGGGAGACGAGTTTAAATTTTTCCCCACGCATCAGCAATTCGATCACATAGACGGAGAGCTGCATAATCCCATCGGGATGCGCTATTTTGATCAGTTCGCTGCCACCGGTTTTCAGGTTTTGGATCGCCAAGTGAAGCTCCTTATTGATCCCTTCGATTTCATCAATTTTCGTAAGGCTTTCTACATTGAGAATTCGCTTAGCGGACGTATTGAGAAGTTGGATCTCATGGTTTTCCCCGAAGGTGATCAGCCCAATGCTCAAGTGCTTGAATACCGAGCGGAAATATTGATAGTTGGCTTCTTTCTCGGCCTGATCTTCTTTGAGCTTAGCAAGAATGGCGTTGAACTCGATGTGAAGCTCATCATTTTCCGTTCCGTCAAATTTCACCGGATAGAGTTGGGAATACTTATCCTGCTTGATATTGTCCAGAAAGATCCGAACTTTTTGAAAGGAGCCTTGGGAGTATTTGATCAGGTAAATAATCTGGAAAATCACCAAAATCAGCAAAAGAGAAATCATAAAGACTCCCCAGCTGTCGAAAATAGTATATGCTAAAAGGAAAAGAGAGGCAGAGAGAAATGCAATCCGCCCAAGTAAGCCTACTTTATAGTCCATATTTTTCTAACCTGCGGTAAAGTGAAGCCCGAGTCAAACCGAGTTCTTTGGCTGCCTTGGAGATGTTTCCCCCGTTTTTGTCGATTGCTCGCTGAATAGTCGTCTGCTCCATATCATTCAGATTGAGTGTGACGGCCTGAGGAGCTTTGTCTGAAGCTGGCTTGGCAGAAAGGAAGAAAAAGTCACGTGCATCCAGCTGGTCTCCTTCGGCCATGATGATGGCCCGCTCGATGGCATGCTGAAGCTCTCGAATGTTTCCTGGCCAGCCGTAGCGCTGTAGTAAGTCTAGCGCAGAAGCAGTAAAGCCTACGAAGTTTTTTCGGTATTTCTGAGCATAGCTTTTCAAGAAGTGGTTGGCCAAAACCGGGATATCATCGTGACGTTCTCGAAGTGGTGGAAGGAAAATCTCCACAGTATTGATTCGATAAAGCAAATCTTGCCGGAAGGTATTTTCCATTACCATCTCATGCACATGCATGTTGGTCGCGCAGATCAAGCGAATGTCTACAGGAATAGATTTATTTGTACCTATTCGGGTTACTTCTCGCTTTTGTAATACTGTCAGCAGCTTGGACTGAAGAGGCATAGAAAGGTTTCCGATTTCATCCAAGAAAAGGCTACCATTGTCGGCTACTTCAAATCGCCCCGCTCGGTCTTCCTTAGCATCGGTGAAAGCGCCTCGCTTATGACCGAATAGTTCAGACTCAAATAGAGATTCGGTAATCGAACCCATATCCACACCGACGAAGATCTCGTCTTTGCGGAGGGATCGCTCATGAATAGCCCTAGCGATAAGTTCTTTTCCAGTTCCATTTTCTCCTAAAATCAAAATATTGGCATCGGTCTTAGCGACTTTGTCTATGATGGAGAATATATTTTTCATAGAGGCGGATTGCCCAATAATATCGCTGTATGGCTTCTTCAAGTCAGTTTGAAGTTGTTTTTGCTTTTTCTGCAGCTTATCCACTTCATTATAGCTTTCTTTCAGTTTGATGGCAGAGGAAAGCGTGGCGATTAGTTTTTCGTTTTGCCATGGTTTGAGGATAAAGTCGGTTGCGCCTTCTTTTAGAGCTTGAACAGCCATTTCTACATCTCCGAATGCAGTAATCAAAATCACTACAGCCTTTGGATCGATTTCTTTTATTTGCTTTAGCCAGTGAAAACCTTCCTTGCCGGAAGTAGTGTCCTCCCGGAAATTCATATCTAGCAGGATAACATCGTAATTGTTGTTATTGATCAAAAAAGGGATTCGTCGCGGATCTTTTTCGATCATGACTTCCTTTGCATGCTTTTTTAGGAGCATTTTGGCTGCAAATAATAGATCTTCGTTGTCGTCGATGATGAGGATCTTACCTAACTCTTGATTTTCCATGGTTGATTCTTTGGCTATAGGTAGGGGAAAATGGTGCCAACGCCAAATTAACCTAATTAAGGACTATTTCTGAACAGTTGTGTCCGAAAGTGTACGGTTTTAGATTGTTATCGGACAGTTGTGTTCGGTTTTTATGCCTCTGAAGAATTTATTAACTTTGGGCTTTACTAAAAAATAATACTATGCAAGCTAAAAAAGGAAATGCAGTTGAAGTGCATTACACCGGAAAATTAGAAGATGGGAACGTTTTTGATTCTTCTGTATCTAGAGCTCCACTAGGGTTCACACTCGGTGATGGAAATATGATAAAAGGATTTGACAATGCCGTATATGGTATGGGAATCGGAGATAAAAAAACAGTAAAGATCCCGGCAGCTGAAGCCTATGGAGAGCGCAGACAAGATATGATGATAGAGGTGCCTTTAGAGCAAGTGCCAGCTGATATCAAGCCAGAGCTTGGTATGGTGCTTCAGCTACAAGGCGGAAACGGTCAGCCAATGCCAGTAACTGTGGTGGATATTGAGGAGAATAAAATCACCCTGGATGCCAATCATGAATTGGCAGGGAAAGATTTGATTTTCGAGATAGAATTGGTAGCAATCAAGTAATTCCTAAGAATTGAAAAAAAACGGGCTTCATGCCCGTTTTTTTATGTCTTTGTTTTGTGATTTCAAGTTATCGAAGTGCTTTAATCTCCTCGGCGATTTGGGTTAATACGATGGAATTGTCCTTGAGGAACGCCATTCGTTCTTGTCCAATTTGGATAGCTTGGACCTCCAGTATTGGAATTTCACCAAGGTTGACGATTTGTTGATTGGCGATTGAGATCGCTAGAATACTTCCATGCTCTACCCAGAGGAGGTGCTCTCGATAAAGACAGAGCTTTTGGCTGATCTTTAAATCGATTTTTTTCATCAGATTCCCCTGATTGTCAAAAATGAATACGCCCTCATTAGGGAGATTCATGAAGAGCCTATTTTTAAACTCGCGTATTTCGGTGACTTCCATATTTTCTGAGTTCAGGATCAAATTCAGCGGCTGACTTTGGATCACGAGTTTCCTCAAGTAATTCAAAGATTTGAGCGTGAGATCAGATTCGTCCCAAACCCAAACAATATTATTATTGCCGAGTGTGGCTGCTTTCGCTAAGGAAATATTTGCCAATTGAAATCCACTGGAGGAAAGTGGGTTTAGAAATCTATCAAGAATCCTGTATTCTTGAAGGTCTGCCGAAAAGCTAAATATATTCACCGTCCAAGCTGCTTCGAGTTGCTGAAGCCTTCCTTGGCGCTCAGGGGAGTAAAGATTGATTTGTTTTCCTGCTGGATTGAATTGATAAATATCCCCGCTGCTGGTGCTGGCAAATAGGTTGTCCTTGTTGTCGAAAGAAATCAGATCCACGTTTGGAATGGAGATTTCCTGAATAATTTTGAACTGAAGTGATTCTTGGGCCAGTATTGGTCCAGAGAGCAAGATCAAAAAAAGAAGCGCTAGACGATTCATTTTTCAAATTCAATTAGTTCAGGCTTACTCCCATTAAATCGTAGAAATGTGTTTTGACTTACCCATTCTCCCAAGTTAAAATAAGTGGACTTTTCGCCAACTGGAAGTTCTAGTGGCAGATGTCGGTGACCAAAGACGTAATAATCAAAATGTGTTTTTTCTTCTACCTCCTTTGAATATTGCCACAACCATTCATCTTGACCAAGGAAATGCTTTTCATCTTTTTTGATGTTGGAAATACGGCTGTGCCCTGACCATGCCTTTGCTAACTTGACACCCAAATCCGGATGTACCCATCTGAAAAGCCATTTAGCCAGCGGATTAGTGAATACTTTCTTAATGGTTTTATATGACTTATCTCCAGGACCTAATCCATCTCCATGTCCTACTAAGAAGCTTTTTCCTTCGGAAGTCAATTGGATTGGCTCATGAAATACTGGGATTCCCAGTTCGGAGGTGAAATAGTCTCGCATCCAGAGATCATGATTTCCGGTAAAGAAATAGATGGGGATGCCTTTTGCCCTTAGTTGTGAGATTTTAGAAATAAAGGGAATAAATCCTTTTGGGATAACTTGACCATACTCAAACCAAAAATCGAAAATATCTCCCACCAGAAATATCCCAGCAGCATCAGATGCAATGGAGTCAAGCCATCGAATGATTCGCTGCTCACGGGTTTTACTTTCATGGCTGTTTGGTGCGCCAAGATGAAAATCGGAAGCGAGATAAATTTTTTTACCTGCAAGGGGAATGTCCAGCACAATTGGTTGCATGAGGAAAGATAAGGGCCAAGCGCAAAAATAAAAAAGCCTCGAATCATTCGAGGCTTTTGATTTGGATTAGTTTTCTGATTTTGTTTCCGGAACGACTTCGGGTCCGTCTGTGACTTCTTGCTCACTTTCGATTTCCGGAGTGCTCAGTTTATCTGTCACTACTTCTGGAGCAGATTCTTTTTGATTTGTGTAGGCTTGGTAGGTAGTTTCTTTTTCAAAAGGTCGCTTACCTATTAGTTTTTCCAAATCCGCCTGAAAGAGGATTTCCTTCGATAACAACTCCTTGGCAAGAATTTCAAGCTCTGCTTTTTTAGAAGTTAGGAGTTCTAAAGTTCGCACATACGCACTAGCGATCAATTTTCTTACTTCCTCATCAATTGTCTCAGCGGTGGTCTCGGAATAAGGCTTCGTCATCTTGTAGCCATCGCTTTTGGAATCATAGAAAGATACATTTCCGATCTTATCATTCATCCCGTAAACGGAGACAATCGAATAAGCCATCTTCGTCACACGCTCCAAATCGCTCAAGGCGCCAGTGGAAATCTTATTGAAGATAATCTGCTCCGCAGCTCTGCCTCCAAGAGTCATACACATTTCGTCAAACAACTGTTCGGTTTGGTACAAAAACTGTTCTTTAGGAAGGTATTGTGCATAACCTAAAGCAGCCACTCCACGAGGGACAATACTTACTTTGACTAATGGGTCGGCATGTTCTAAGAACCAGCCTGCAACTGCATGACCTGCCTCGTGGTAGGCCACAATTTTCTTTTCCTCTGGGGAAATGATTTTATTTTTCTTCTCCAATCCGCCGATCACTCGATCCACAGCATCTTGAAAATCCTGCATATCGACAGCATCCTTATTTCTTCGCGCGGCGATCAAAGCTGACTCGTTACAAACGTTAGCGATTTCTGCTCCGGCAAAACCTGGAGTCTGAGCCGCACATTTCTTAGGGTCTACATCAGCAGCAGTTTTAATTGGCTTCAAATGGACTTTGAAAATAGCTTCTCTTCCATTGATATCCGGCTTGTCAATAGAGATCTGTCGATCAAATCTTCCTGGTCTCAACAAGGCTGAATCCAAGACATCCGGTCGGTTAGTCGCCGCTACCACAATTACTCCGCTGTCTGTACCGAAACCATCCATCTCCACCAAAAGTGAATTTAGTGTGTTTTCACGCTCATCATTGGAGCCAGGCATTTGGCCTTTGCCTCTAGACCTACCGATTGCATC
>JBBQDY010000175.1:0-6860 GCA_038320155.1 Cytophagales bacterium | reverse complement strand
TTACAACACTGGAAATCTTGTTTTTTTCACAATCCAAGGGCTTGAGATTGGTTATTTCCACATCGAGTCAGGCTTGCGGGAAGGAGTGACTCAGCTTACTTCGGAGCTTTCGCATAGCTATCAGTTACATGTACTTTCCGGAGATCATGCGCACGAACAGGCAGCATTGACAAGACAGCTTGGGGAGAATATTGAATTCAACTTCAACCAAAGTCCGCACGATAAGCTTTCTTACCTCAAAAAACTAAACCTGACTAGTCAGACCTTGATGGTTGGCGATGGATTGAATGACGCTGGAGCCCTTCAAGAAAGTACTGTCGGCGTAGCTATTTCAGATCAAGTCAGTCATTTCTCACCAGCCAGCGATGCGATTTTGGATGCCTCGGCTTTCCGGAAAATCCCGGCCTTTTTAAGTTTTTCGAAAAGTAGCCGAACCATCATCAAAACCAGCTTTGTGCTCAGCTTTCTCTACAACGTCGTTGGGATTTACTTGGCGGTAAATGGACTTCTGAGTCCGGTTTTCTGTGCGATTCTCATGCCATTAAGCAGTATCTCGGTAGTAGTATTTACCACATTGGCTACCAATTTGGTCGCTTATCGCAACGGCCTTTTAACTCAAAAAACAACTTGATATGGAAGTAATATTTCTCTTAATCGGCATTAGCCTTTTGCTTGCTAGCACTTTTCTCTACTTGTTTTTCAGAGCGATGAAGGGGGGACAGTTTGATGATGATTACACGCCTTCTGTTCGCATCCTATTTGAAAATCAGTCTAAAAAATCCAACAAAAATCAATCAACCAAATCTAATTCCAATGAATAATTCTACGCTGGAAAGGTTCTACTACGACAATAAGATTGTCAAGTATTTCGGAGCCGCGACGATTATCTGGGGTATCATCGGGATGCTGGTAGGGGTATTAGCCGCTACTCAGTTATTCTTGCCTGAAGCTAACCTAGGTAATCCGTACACCACTTTCGGACGAATTCGTCCGCTCCACACCAATGCAGTGGTCTTCGCATTTGTGGGGAATGCCATCTTTGCCGGCATCTACTACTCGATGCCTCGACTGCTCAAAGCTCCCATGTGGAGTAAAACCCTCAGCTGGATTAACTTTTGGGGTTGGCAATTGATCATCCTTTCAGCGGTAATCACTTTGCCTCTAGGCTTGACGAGTTCAAAAGAGTACGCAGAGTTGGAGTGGCCAATAGATATTGCGATTGCTTTGATATGGGTTGCATTCGGAGCCAACATGATTGGTACGTTGATCAAAAGAAGAGAGCGACACATGTACGTGGCGATCTGGTTTTACTTAGCCTCCTTTGTGACGGTTGCGGTGCTTCACATTGTGAATTCATTTGCGCTTCCAGTATCCTTATTCAAAAGTTATTCTGCCTATGCTGGTGTGCAGGATGCCCTTGTTCAGTGGTGGTATGGTCACAATGCAGTTGCATTTTTCTTGACCACACCTTTCTTAGGCTTGATGTACTACTTTCTTCCAAAGGCGGCAAACAGACCTGTTTATTCTTATAAGCTTTCGATCGTCCACTTTTGGTCTTTGATTTTCCTTTATATGTGGGCGGGTCCTCACCACTTGCTTTATACTTCATTGCCTGAATGGGCTCAAGTATTGGGTACCGCATTCTCGATAATGTTGTTAGCTCCTTCTTGGGGTGGAATGGTCAACGGTTTGTTGACACTTCGAGGTGCTTGGGACAAAGTGAGAACAGAACCGGTATTGAAGTTTATGGTGGTTGCCATCACTGCCTATGGGATGTCCACTTTCGAAGGACCAATGCTTTCCCTGAAAAATGTCAACGCAATCGCGCACTACACGGATTGGATCATAGCACACGTACACATTGGAGGATTGGGATGGAATGGATTCTTAACCTTCGGGATGCTTTATTGGATGTGGCCAAGACTTTTCAATACAAAAATCTATTCTACAAAAATGGCTAATACGCACTTCTGGCTAGGGACTTTGGGTATTTTATTCTACGCCCTCCCAATGTATGTAGCTGCCTTGACTCAATTCTTGATGTTGAGAGAGTTTGACGAAATGGGCCGTTTAGCTTATGGCAACTTCCTTCAGACTGTGGTGGAATTGGTTCCGATGTATATGCTAAGAGCATTTGGTGGATTGCTTTACCTCAGCGGCGCGATCCTGATGATGTATAATATGTGGAAAACTGCCAAGCAAGGTGTCTTCCAAGAAACTGAAGAAGATCAGGCACCTGCTTTGGTCAAAAGCTACAATGCCACTGGAGAATTCTGGCACCGGGCGTGGGAAAGAAAACCAGTTTTCTTTACTATTCTGGCTACAGTTGCCATCTTGATTGGAGGAGCAATTGAAATTATTCCGACGATTTTGATCAAATCTAATGTGCCGACTATCAGTTCGGTGAAGCCCTATACTCCGCTAGAACTGGAAGGAAGAGATATATACATCGCCAATGGCTGCGTCGGTTGTCATTCTCAGATGGTTCGTCCATTCCGTTTTGAAACTGAGCGCTATGGGGAATATTCCAAAGCTGGTGAATTCGTATATGATCATCCGTTCTTATGGGGTTCAAAGCGTACCGGTCCAGATCTACATCGTGTGGGTAATAAATATCCTGACAGTTGGCACTATTTCCACATGGCGGATCCGAGAAGTATGTCTCCAGGTTCACTAATGCCGCCTTACCCTTGGATGGTCACGAATGAAATGGACTACGCTGACCTACCTGCAAAAATCAGAACGATGCAGGCACTTGGAGTTCCATATCCAGAAGGTTATGATGCAGTCGCACTTGCAGATCTATCTAAGCAAGCTGACGGAATCGTCGCTAATCTGAAAGAGGCAGGCGTAGAAGTCATGCCAAATACCGAGATCGTCGCATTGATTGCTTATTTGCAGCGATTGGGAACTGATATCAAAGCCACAGCAGCTAATTAAAATCTGGAAATCATGTATAAAGAAGTATTGAGATCAATCGAAAACGTGGAGATTTTCCCAATTATCTCCCTGATCATATTTGTGTTATTCTTCATAGGAATAACGATTTGGGCCATTCGAGTTCCAAAGGAATACATCGATCATATGAAATCCTTACCAATGGAGGAGGATGAATTAAACGAAAAGCAGCCATGAAAAAATACCTAACCTTACTCAGCTTGCTATTCTTAGGAGGTCCGCTAGACCTCTTTGCACAGTCCGAATCAGAATCTGTCCTGTCCGCATGGCAAGCGATGGACTCCAACCAATTAACACTCCTGATTATTCTGGGAGTGGTATTGGTACTGATTGTCCTGCTACTGATTTTGATGATTTACCTGATGTCTTTTATGGCTACAGTGTTGAAAAAGGAAAATCCTACCCTTGTTGCTACAGGCCCATCTTGGTTGGAGACTTTCAAAGAGCGATTTGTTACTGGAAAAGTTGATGAAGCGTATGGTTCCGAAGAGAAAGCTAAAGTGATGGTCGATCACTCCTATGACGGAATCACCGAGTTGGACAACTTCATGCCTCCTTGGTTGCAATATGTTTTTATTGGAACTGTGGTGTACGGTATTGGGTACTTTGTGTATTATACCGTTTTAGGTACGGGATTGACCGGAGTTGAAGAATACCAAGAAGAACTCCGAGTGGAAGCCATTGCAGCTGAAATCAGACAAGCCAATAATTTGGCAAGTATTGATGAGAACACGGTGACTTTTGATGAATCGGCTGAAGCCTTAGCTTCTGGAAAAACGATTTTTGATGGAAACTGTGCGGCATGTCACGCTCAGGATGGAGGCGGGGGAGTTGGTCCTAACTTGACCGATGATTATTGGCTCCATGGAGGAGGAATCGCTGATATCTTCAAAGTAGTCAAATATGGTGTCATCGAAAAAGGAATGGTGCCATGGGAAGATCAGTTGACTCCCGTTGAAATTCAGAGCGTATCCAGCTACATTCTCACTTTGGGGGGTATTGCTCCAGCCAATCCAAAAGCTCCACAGGGTGAAATCTATGAAGAAGCTCCATCACCTGATCCGGCGCCTACGGTGACAGACAGTACACTGGTAGCCTTTTCTAACTACTAATATTATACCTGCCGGGAAATAGAATTCCCGGTAGTTATTAAGCTATTATCATGGCAAAAAAGAATCCACACTTAAATCCAGATACCTTCCGGGATGCGCTCGCAACTGTCCAAGAAGACGGTAAGCGAAATTGGGTATATCCTAAAAAAGTATCCGGAATATTCTATAAGTACCGCAGCTACCTGTCTTGGGTATTGCTTGCAATTCTTTTTGCAGGTCCATTCATCCAGGTAAATGGGAGGCCATACATGTTATTCAATATTTTTGAGCGAAAATTCATCATTTTCGGAGCAGCTTTTTGGCCTCAAGACACCTACTTGTTGATTTTCCTCTTGCTTATTTTCTTTGTTTTCATCATTCTATTTACCGTAGTTTTTGGAAGAATTTTCTGTGGTTGGATTTGCCCACAGACTCTTTTTATGGAGATGGTATTCCGTAAGATCGAATACTTGATCGAAGGAGACGCGAATCAACAGCGACAACTGAATGATGGTCCTTGGACCACAGAAAAGTTCACTAAGAAGGGCGTCAAACTTTCCATTTTCGTAATCATTTCACTTTTAATTGGGCATTTGATGATGGCTTATCTGATTGGCATCGATCAAGTGAAAGCGATTGTCTCGCAGCCTCCAAGTGAAAATATGTCTGGCTTTATTGGGTTGATTGCATTTTCAGGGATTTTCATGTTTGTATTCTCCTGGTTTCGCGAGCAGGCCTGTTTGGTAGTTTGCCCTTACGGAAGACTTCAGGGGGTGTTACTTGACGATAATTCGATCAACGTCATGTACGACTATGTGAGAGGCGAACCAAGATCTCCGATTCGAAAAAATCAGGTTACTTTAGAACCAAAAGGAGATTGTGTGGAGTGCAGTCTTTGCGTCCAAGTCTGCCCAACAGGAATTGACATCCGAAACGGGACTCAAATGGAATGTGTGAATTGCACCGCTTGCATGGATGCCTGCGATGAGGTCATGATCAAGGTGGAACGCCCAAAGGGCTTGATCCGATACGCTTCCGAAAACAGTATCAAGCAAGGTTTCCAGAAATTAATCACAGGAAAAGTCAAGGGCTACATAATCGTACTTTGCATTTTGGTCGCTGGCTTTGTGGCATTGATCGCCACCCGAGACGATATCAAAGCAACGATCACTCGCTTTCCAGGGATGACTTACCAAGAGCGAGAGGATGGAAAAGTGAGTAACCTTTATCAAATCACACTGATTAATAAAACCTTTGAAAGTCAAAAAGTAGAGTTAAAATCTTTGGTAGAAGGTGTGGATGTGGAATTACTTGGAAGCCAAGAACTAATTCTGGATCCTCAATCTAAATTCGAAGGAAGATTTTTCCTAGTGAGAAATCAGGATGAGGTCAAAGTGAATCAGGAAAAAGTAAAACTCTCTGTGATGTATCAAGGAGAAGAACTGGATAAAATAGAAACGAATTTTACAGCACCAATAAACTAGACAATCATGGATTGGGGAAAAGGAATTTTATTAACCATAATTGGCTTCGTGGCTTTGATTATGACCTTGGTGGTAATTTCTGTTCGGATGGATGGAATTGAGCTGGTGACCGAAAACTATTATCAGGCTGAGATCAATTACCAAGATCGAATCGATCAGGAATCCTCGGCGCTAAGATTAGATCGGAAGGTGATCACGTATCACTCGATTGATAAAAATTTGGTTCTTGACCTTCCCGACGGTACAATTGGAAAGCTTCAGCTTTTCAGACCCTCAGACGCGACACTTGATCGAGAGATTGCGGTCAATGTCCTCGATTCAAGCCGTACTTCTGTATCCCTAAATGATCTGAAACCAGGTTATTGGAAAGTTCAATTGAGTTGGACTGAAGCAGGAAAGAATTATTACGAAGAGAAAAAAATCACACTATAATGCTCTGGACTGCTTTTCTTTTAGGGTTTTTGGGTTCGTTCCACTGTGTGGGAATGTGTGGTCCGATTGCCTTGGCAGTAGCAGGAGGAAAAGGAAAGTCCTATGCGTCAAATAAAATTTTATATAATCTAGGAAGAAGCGTCACCTATGCCGCACTTGGTCTGATTGTCGGAAGTTTGGGGTTTTCCCTCTCGCTGGCCGGGATTCAGCAAGGCTTTTCGATTGGAATGGGATTGCTGATTTTGATTCTTGCGTTGAGCTACAAAGGAACTTCTCAATTTTCGAGGGTTCCGTTTTTTTCTCAATTAGTAATTCAATTAAAGAAAGCTCTCGGCAAATTCCTCAAAGCAGGAGGCAAAGCTGGTTTTTTTGCCACGGGATTGGCGAATGGACTTCTGCCATGCGGAATGGTTTATATGGCCTTAGTCGCAGCGATGGCACTTCAAGATCCGTGGCTTGGAGCGACTTACATGTTCTTTTTTGGGATAGGAACCATTCCACTTCTGGCCGCTTTGATGTGGTCGGGAAATTTGATTCCAATATCCTATCGCCAGACTTTCCAGCGAGCGATACCATATCTAGGAGTACTGATCGGGATACTATTTATTTTTAGAGGGCTTGGCTTAGGACTGCATGGATTTAGCCCGGATTTGCAAGTGTTCAATTATGGAACTGAGCAAATTGAAATTACGATGTGCCGTTAGATCGCATTGCTAAATCGAATGGAATGCGCTTGATTTTCAATCAGTCGCAAGTCGAGTTGCATGCAAATATTTCGGACTAGGGAAATTCCCTGATTCGTGACCGAAATCGTATTTCCTGACATTTTCAGCAAACCGTCACATTCCATCTCTTTCAAATTCCCTAGGTTTTGGTCTCCAAGGCGTTCCCAAAG
>JBBQDY010000174.1:0-6888 GCA_038320155.1 Cytophagales bacterium | reverse complement strand
GGCAGAAAATGATCCGCGGTATTTTTTGGTGGATGATGCGCTTTTGGCTTTGCAAGAGTTAGCAAATTACCATCGGAATCAGTTGACTATTCCGATCATCGGACTGACCGGATCAAATGGTAAAACGACTTCAAAAGAGCTTTTGCACGCAGTGCTCAAGCAAAAATTCAATACCCTAGCGACTATTGGGAATCTCAATAATCACATCGGTGTGCCTTTGACCTTGCTACGGATCAAACCTGAGGATGAAATTGCAATCATCGAAATGGGAGCTAATAAACAAGGTGACATCAAGGAGCTTTGTGATATTGCCGAGCCAACTCATGGGTTTATTACGAATATCGGTAAGGCACATCTGGAAGGAATGGGTGGGCCTGCGGGAGTTTTGAAAACTAAGACGGAGCTCTTTCAGCACTTGATAGCAAATGAGGCAGTTGTTTTCATCAATTCACAGGATCCGATTCTCTCAAATATGATTAAGCGATTTGAAGCCCCGGTTTTGTATCCGGCGAAGGGCGATTTCTGCGAAGTGACATTTGTAGATGCCAATCCTTTTGTTCGATTCACCGCAGAAGGCTCGGATGAGATTTACCTTACCTCGATGATCGGAGCCTATAATTTTGGGAATATTGCCACGGCTTTGACTTTGGGGAAATTTTTTGGAGTGCCGATGGAAAAAGCAATCGCTGGAATCATAGCCTATCGCCCAGAAAACATGCGCTCGCAATTAGTAGAAAAGCGAAGCAACCTGATCATACTCGATGCTTACAATGCCAATCCATCAAGCATGGAGGTGGCAATTCGAACTTTCGGGCAAATGACCGGGCGAAAACATAAGATGATCATCTTGGGGGATATGTTTGAACTCGGAGAGCACGCGGAAGCCGAGCATCGAAGGCTGGGTGAGATCGTCAGCGAATATCAAATTGATAAGGTATGCTTTACGGGAAATCTAATGGTTAGTGCCTTAGCCACCGCGCCAAAAGCTTTGTATTTCCCAGATCCATTTTCGTTCAGAAATTGGCTTCAGGACAGTCAATTGGAGGATTACCTGATTTTGATCAAAGGCAGCCGAGGAATGAAGTTGGAGGGATTGGTGGATTTTATATGAAAAGATCGAGAAAAGATTCAGGGGTGAAAATCGGTAATTTCGATTTTCTGAAATCAGGAATGTTTCTGGTTATAATCCCTTTAATCTCAGGATGATTGATTGCTGTTTGATGCTGAATAGCGTGTTCAAAATCTGAAAAATCACTTTTAATCGCCTCCAAAATCTCTTTTTCACCGACCGGTAAAATTTTACAAAATTTGATTAATTGCTCAATAAGGAGAAGGCTTTCAATTTTCCCAACGGACTTTTGACATAGGTAGTGAACATTTGCAATAGCTAAGGAAGAGATGTAAATCTCTATGTTTTTATTTAATGCAAGTGCAAAAATTTCTTTTGCTGTGATGTTAAAAGGTACTCTTTTTAATAAAAAATCTAGAATTACATCCGAATCTAAAAAGTAACTAGCGCCCATATTTTTCTATTAGAGCTTTTGTTAATTCTTCTTTGTAGTCAAATTCCTCGCCCTCTTTTTTGAGAATCCCTTCAAATCTTAAAAAACTTTCTGGTAGTGGTTTCATCTGTTTTTTTTCAAGGTTCTCATCTTTAATAGTGAGGTGCTTGAAGTAATTTTCCACCAAAGAGGAAAGACTCTGCCCCTGTTTTGCAGCATATTCCTTTGCTTTTTCGATCACGTCTTTTTCAAGTGTAAGAGTTAATTTAGTATTCATTGCACGTGTTGTTTATCGATAATCTACACGTGCAACTTACTGAGAAAGTTTGAAAATCAGGTAACCATTTTATTTTATCTAAGTTGATTATCATGAATCTTTGATCAAATATTAAAACCTATGCGACCATATTTAAAATTCCTTCAAGCCCTTTCTGAGCATAATTCCAAAGAATGGATGGATGATAATAAGAAATGGTACCTCGACTCCCGAGCCGAATTTATTGAAGATGTGGAGGTAATGCTGAAAGGGGTTGAGGCATTCGAGCCAGCAATGGCTGCCTTCCAACCGAAAGATTGCATCTTTCGAATTAATCGAGATGTACGTTTTTCGAAAAATAAGAATCCTTACAAGAATAACTTTTCGGCTTATTTTTCACCGAAAGGGAAAAAAGCAGAATGGCCTGGATACTATTGTCACGTACAACCTGGGTCTTCATTTTTGGCGGGTGGGCTTTGGATGCCTAGCTCGGAAGTGTTGAAAAAAATCCGCAGAGAGATTGATTATTCAGGTGCGGAGTTGACGAAAATCTTATTGAGCAAGTCAGTTTCTGAAGTGTTCTCTGGAATAGAAGGCGAAAAGCTGAAAACTAGCCCTCGGGATTATGATGCAGACCATGAATACATCGAATTTTTGAAGCATAAGAGCTATATTCTCAGTACTCCAATCAAAGATCAAGACATAGATTCAGGTAAATTTATCACTGTTGCACTGGATGGTTTTCAGCGAATAAAACCTTTTCAGGATTTCCTAAGTAAGGCGATCGAAGACGTGGAGGATGGATCTGGAATCCTCTGAAAATCAGAAGTATGAAGTGATAAAGCGAAGTATGAAATCTAAAGTGAGAAAAAAAAGTATGAAATCTAAAGTGAGAAATCTGAAATTCCCAGGTTGAAATTTAGCTTTCTGAGTTTCTTTTCAGCTTTCTGATTCGAGTCTTCTGACTTCAATATCAGACTTTTGATTTTAGTTTTTCTTTTCAGCTTTCTGATTTGAGCCTTCTAACTTCCTTATCAGACTTCTGAATTTAGCTTTCTGACTTATTTAGGAGTTTTTCCAAAACTGCCGCAACGCCATCCTCTTTGTGATGCAGCGTGATTTCTTTGGCAACGGCCTTCACTTCTGGTCGGGCATTGTCAACTGCCACTCCCCAACCCACAGATTGGAGCAAGTCGATGTCATTGTAATTGTCTCCAAATGCAATGACCGACTCCATCTCAAAGTCAAACTCATGAGCAAGGATTTTTTTCAAACCTGTGGCCTTTGAGATCGCTTTTGGGGCGATTTCCAAATAAGTATCACTAGATCGGTAGAGGTGAAGGTCATTGGCATGTTCGAAATGCAATTCCCCAAAAAGCCAGGAAATATCCTGAGAGTTTCCCATGCACATCACTTTGTGAGCCCCTGAATTCCCCTTGCTCCAAAGATCGACTACATCGAAGCATTTCATCCATGTGCATTGTACTTTAGTGTTTTTCACTTCTCTTTGGGACCAGTAATCATCTATTTCCTCATACCAGTTTTCTCCCTGATAGAGACTGACATGAATCTCTGAATTTTTGGTCAGCGTGAGGATTTTATTTACCAATGAGACAGGAATACTGACATCTTCTACTATTTCGCCTTGACTACTTAAGACATAACCGCCGTTGTAACTGATCAGCGGCTGAGGATGCTTTCCAAGATCTGTGACCAAATGCCTCATGGCATCTGGCATTCGTGAACTTGCAAGAATTACCGGGAAATTTTCAGGAAGACTATTCACTACCTCGATTAGTCGGGGCGATAGGTCTCGGATAGAATTCAAGAGCGTACCATCAATATCGGAACAGATTGCTTTATACTTCATCAATCAAACTGGCTTGAGTCGAACCCATCGGAGAAATTGGTGAAAAAACTGATTCCAATGATGGATATAATAATAATGGCAATAGCGATCCCAATTAAGCTCACAATCAATTCCGCCTTTGCCCAATTTGATTTGTTGGGATCAATATTTTTATCCAAAGCCCATACGATCAACATAATAAAGCCAATCAGAGGAATCTTGGTTACTAAAACCGAGATGATCCATTCTCCAAGTGAGAGTGGGGGTTTTTTAAATTCTTCAGGAATATTCATTTGATTTTGGTATGAATGGTTTTAAAAATCTGAGGTGTCAAAGGTATATTCCTGCATGGCAAAATTCTCCGGATTGGTTGGATCACCCTGCAAAAATTGAACGGTTATCTGTCTATAATTTGATGAATTTTCAAAATCTCGCAGGTAAATCTCTGCACATTTCCGAGCCAATACTTCCGGTTGATTTCCGAGAATTAACGGATCACCATTTTCCAGCTTGAGAAAGATGGTTGATTCTACATTTTCTTCGGTTGTGTTGGTGTTCAAGTTGACACTCATGCTTTGAAAATTGCCTAATTGCCGGATTTCATCTGAGGGCAGAAAGCCTTCACCCATCATGGATTCCATTCCTTTTAGCGCAAATTTGGCAATTCCCTCAGGATTGCATGAGCAGGAAGAAATAAGGGATAAAAGTAGGAGGCAAAAAAAGATTGGAAAGGTTTTCATAAGGATGAACTAGTTGGAATTCAAACCTCAAAATAAGAAAAAATCAAGAAGAAGCCTTTTCCACCAATAGAATCACTTTAAATTGATTGGGATCGATCCGAATGTTTGTGGCCGGGTACGGCAATACATCAATCAGTTTAATGGAATAATCGCCGACTTTAGCCTGAACAGGATGCCCGGATACATTTGGCTCAGTCGATAATTTTAAAATTGATTCCTTGCCTTTTACATTGATCAGTAATTCTACCTCCACAAATCCAGCCCAAACGCAAGTGACATCAGTTGGGCACCGGGATTCATTGGGATACGCATTGAATGTGATGGTAAGGTTTTCATTGCAGTAGGTCGCGGTGTCGAAAACTTTGATACTAATTTCTTCACCAATGGGGGCATCTATGCATTCTGAATCGTCAGCGCAGGAAAAAAAGAGAATTGCAGCAAACAGGAAAATCATATGAGATTTCATAGCGGGTGAAAATTAGTAATTAAGACGATATTAAAAGGGTTAAGTTTTTGGCAAGGCTAAACAAAAAGAAAAGCTCCGCATTTCTGCAAAGCTTTGTAAGTGGACCATTAGAGCGTTCTCGGAAGTCGAAAGAAATACCTGTCAAGAAATAATTCCGAGAATTTACCTGTTAGCGATCTGGAAAATATTGGATCACCGCTAATGAAAAAAGCAAGCCGAAAGGCTTGCTTTAGTGGAGAATATCGGATTCGAACCGATGACCCCTACACTGCCAGCGTAGTGCTCTAGCCAACTGAGCTAATCCCCCATTTTTTGGTTTGCAAATATAGACCGTGGTTTGGTCTAACCAAAAGATTTTTTAAGTAGTTGAGTAATTTATTCGGGTCATGATACTTCTGCCAAGTGTTACTTCATCGGTAAACTCCAGTTCTCCGCCAACGGGTATACCACGGGAAATAGTGCTGACTTTAACCCCTTTCTCGCCAAGTTTTTTCGCGAGATAAAAAGCCGTAGTATCTCCTTCCATCGTAGCACTGAGGGCTAAAATCACTTCTAAAACTGGGGATTCTTTGCCCGCCTCATCAATTCTGCTCAGAAGTGATTCGATCTTTAATTCTTCTGGACCGATTCCTTGGATTGGAGAAATCACTCCGCCTAAAACGTGATATTTGCCTAAAAACTGGTTGGTGTTTTCGATCGCCAAGACGTCTCGGATATCTTCAACCACGCAAATAATGCTGGGGTCTCTTCGATGACTTATGCAGATGCTGCATTCTTCAGCGTCTGAAATATTGTGACAGATTTTGCAGTATTGAATCTCGGACCGCATTCGAGTCAGTGCCAAAGTCAATGCTTCAGTATTTACCTCATTTTGCTTGAGAAGATGTAATGCGAGTCTCAAGGCAGTTTTCTTACCAATTCCAGGAAGTCTGGAAATCTCAGTTACTGCATCTTCGATCAGTTTGGATGGGAAGTTCACTTTGCGCGGTTTTTAAACAATTGCGGCTTGGATACCAGCGTCTAAAATGGCTTCACAAAGTGGTTTTAGTTCTTCGTAGCCGCCTTTCTTAACCCCACATTTTCCTTTGAAGTGAATTATTAAGGTGCACTGTTCCGCTTGTTCGATGGTATGCTTGCAAACTTTGACTAAAATTTTGGCCACATGATCAAAGGTATTGACCTCGTCATTATAGACGACCAGATCGTAAGCATCTAAGTCTACCAACTCCTCTACCAAGACTTCTTCTAATTCGACCATCGGATATGTATTACTGAACTGATTCATTTTGCAAAATTAAGAATATTAGACAACTTAGCGAACCCTCAGCGAAGCATTTATGAATCCACAAATAGTTCTAGTAGTAATCTCCTGCTATTTTTTATTGCTTTTTCTAATCTCTTGGTTCACTTCCCGCAATATTTCTGCGGATACGTTTTTCACTGGTGACCGGCAATCCCCATGGTTTTTGGTCGCTTTTGGAATGATTGGAGCTTCGCTTTCAGGGGTTACTTTCATTTCCGTTCCGGGTGAAGTAGGCAATTCTAACTTCTTTTATTTCCAAGTTGTTTTGGGCTACACGTTAGGCTACTTCACCATTGCCAAGGTTTTGCTTCCCCTGTATTACCGGTTGAATCTGGTATCGATTTATTCCTACCTCGAAGATCGATTTGGTTTTTGGTCCTATAAGACTGGTGCTTTTTTCTTTATTCTCTCTAGGACTTTGGGTTCATCGCTTCGAGTGTTCCTGGTCGCCTCGGTATTACAATTGATTCTGTTTGATGCTTTGGGGATCCCATTTTGGGTTTCAGTATTGATTACTGTGGGTTTGATTTGGCTTTATACTCACCGTGGAGGAATCAAGACGGTCGTTTGGACGGATACGCTTCAAACGTTCTTTATGCTCGCCGCAGTGGTGGTTTGCATTGTTTTGATCGGAAATGAACTGAAGTTTGATGGGGTAAAAGATTATTTCACAGCGGTTTCCAATGATCCAAGATCCAAGATTTTTAACTGGGATTGGAAAGCAGGGACGAATTTTTTCAAGCAATTCATTTCAGGTGCTTTCATCACTATT
>JBBQDY010000173.1:0-6890 GCA_038320155.1 Cytophagales bacterium | reverse complement strand
CCGAAAATAATTCTTCAGACTTGGACCTCATTTTCCCCTTTTTCCCAGTTCAACGACTCGAAGATTTTTAATTTCTCCCCCATCCAGATCAAATAGTAGCAGGGTACGCATGATATGAAAACCGTGCTGCCCAATTGCCCCCGGATTCATATAAAGACAATTCGAGTCGGGATCAAAAACCACTTTGCAGATGTGGGAATGTCCACAAACAAAAAGTTTAGGCTTATGAGTTTTGATCATGCTCTTCACTCCTTTTGCGTAGCGAGGTGGTTTCCCTCCTATGTGAGTCATCAGCACTCCGACACCATTCAGTTCAAAGTTTTGCCACTCGGGATAGCGATGCTGAATTTCCAAATCATCAATATTTCCGAAAACCGCCCGCACTGTTTTCCCTATGGGCAAAGCCTCCATGACTTCCAGCGAACCGATATCCCCGGCATGCCAGATTTCATCGCAATCTTCCAAGTAGGAGCGTGTCCTGTGATCTATGTAACTGTGGGAATCAGATATCAATGCAATCTTTGTGGGCATATGGAACGAAAGGGCTAAATTTTCATTTGAATATGGAGTCCCGATTGATCACATCAAATATATAAGACATGAAATTCACAAAAATCTTTTTCTTAGGATTGGCTTTGTTCCTGCTTCAAGCGAGTTTCGCTATCGCTCAAAGCAAAGATTCAGCAACGGTAATACCTGCAGCAACTTTTGAAAAAATGCTCAAAAAGAAAAAGAACATGCTTATCGATGTGCGAACTCCCGAAGAAATGGCGGAGGGACATATCGAAAATGCTTCTAATCTGGATTTTTTGGATGAAAGCTTTCCAGAGAAAATTGAGACCTTAAATAAAAATAAGACTTATCTACTCTATTGCCGAACAGGAAAGCGGACTGCAAAAGCTGGCGCATTGATGAAGGCCGCAGGATTTAAAAATGTCTACATACTCGATGGTGGGATTACTTCCTGGCGCGAAGAAGGTAAGCCGATTGAAAATTAATCCGAATTCAATTGCTGAGTTGAAATCAGGTTTATTCCATTGATGAATGGTTAAAAAATTTCAATCAAATTCTATTTCATTTCAAATCGCCTTTTTCCTGATTGATTTTGAGTGCGATGACTTAGTCCTTATTTAATCAGGAAACCACTATTAAAACCAGCTTATTTTTGGTTTTGGTCATTTCCTTTCTATTTTTACAAGCCAAAATTTAGTCAATAACTCATGAGAGAAATACAGTTTCGAGAAGCCTTAAGAGAGGCGATGTCCGAGGAAATGAGACGTGATCCTAACGTCTTTTTGATGGGTGAGGAAGTAGCAGAGTACAATGGAGCCTATAAAGTATCTCAAGGAATGCTGGATGAATTCGGTCCAGACCGAGTTTATGATACCCCAATTTCAGAAATGGGTTTTGCAGGATTAGGTGTCGGAGCAGCAATGAACGGCTTGAAGCCAATCATTGAATTCATGACATTTAACTTTTCGTTGGTGGCCCTCGATCAGATCATCAATTCGACTGCTAAAATGCTGGCCATGTCCGGCGGAGCGTATAGTGTACCAATTGTGTTCAGAGGTCCAACAGGAAGTGCCGGTCAATTGGGAGCTACCCACTCTTCAAACTTTGAAAGTTGGTTTGCAAATACTCCGGGACTAAAGGTGATCGTGCCTTCAAACCCTTATGATGCCAAAGGCTTAATGAAAGCTGCGATACGGGATCCAGATCCAGTGATCTTCATGGAGTCTGAAATGATGTACAACGACAAAGGCGAAGTACCAGAAGAGGAATACCTTCTTCCTATCGGTGTAGCAGATGTAAAGCGAAAAGGTAAACATGTGACCCTAATTTCATTCGGTAAAATGATGAAAGTAGCTTTCGAAGCAGCCGACGAAATGGCTAAAGAAGGTATAGAATGTGAAGTTATTGACCTTCGGACCGTTCGACCAATTGACTATGCTACTTGTCTGGAATCAATCAAGAAAACCAATCGAGCTGTCATCGTGGAAGAAGCCAATCCAATTGGTGGAATCTCTTCAGAACTTACCTATCATTTCCAGCGCTTTGCTTTTGATTACCTTGATGCACCGATAGTTCGGGTCAACTCGATGGATATTCCTTTGAGTTATTCTCCAAACTACATCGAGGCGACGCTTCCTAACGTGAAACGAACCATCGAAGCAATCAAAAAAGTAACTTATAAGTAAAAAAATAGAAACCATAAAAAAGCCCGTCCTTATCTAGGGACAGGTTTTTTTGATAAGAAACCAAATCTATCTAATTATTACATTCAAAAAGCCCAATCCTAGGTTAGATTCCTGATTGGGCTTTTAGTTTAATTCTGATTCTCGCCTCCAGCAGGAGCTCCCTCTTTTAAGTCATCATTATTGACTGATTTTCTTTTTCGAGGTCTTCCCTGATCCATGCTCAGTTTTCCGATTCTGTAGCTGAAGTTCACTTTGAAGTTCATATTCCTGATCGCAGAGGTGCTGTTTTGTACGATAGTAGGCGTGATGATTTCATTTCGGATGATGAATTCTTTTGCCAAGAAGTTCTCAGCTCCAAATCCAACACTTCCTCTCTTTTCAGCAAACTGCTTATTTAAGCTCAAACCATAAGCTGCAAATCCTCCAGAACTTCCCTGTAATTCCACTCTTCTACCTCTGGCAAAAGTGAACAACTGCAACTGCCAGTCTTTGGGTAAGGTGTAGTTACCAAACATTCTTCCACTGATCACAAAACCTTCATTTTGTGCAGCTAATAATGGGTCAGACAAGCCATTATTCAAAATCGAGTAGTAGGTATCAAAGCCACCGTTAAATGAAAGCTTGTTGCTCGCATTGATATTGAAGAACACACTTCCGCCGATTGCCTGCTCTCTACCGATATTTTCAAATGTCGTGAAGATCACCCCATCATCCTGAATTGTTCTAACAGATTGAATCGAGCCAGTGGTATTTCTATAGAAAGAGGTGAAGTTAATTACCGTTCCTTTAATGAACGTGCTGTAACCTACCTCGTAATTGTCTGTCAACTCTGGATCCAAAATTGGATTACCCTGAGAAATCTGAAGCGGGTTGGATGCCTCGATATTTGGATTCAAGAATCGAAGTGAAGGTCTTGAGATTCTTCGATTGTATGCCGCTTTGATCAGATTACCGTTTTTCATTTTTCGGCTGGCATTGATGCTTGGTACAAAAGTTCCGTAAGAAGGGATGTTTACTGTAGTCTCTGTTTTGAAATCTGCATTGATCGAAGTGTACTCGTAGCGAAGTCCAGTTTTCAAGGTATAATTCTTAAGCACGCTAAAGGTATATGAACCGTAACCTGCTGTCACATTCTGGTCGTAGCTGAATTCGTTGCTGAAGTTTGGATTCAGATTTTCAACATATTCTCCGTCTGCTCCATCTGCCTGGAAGTAAGCAAAGTCAGAATACGCTTTTCTCAAGATATTCTTAGCTCCATATTCTAAAATTGATTTTCCCTCATCTCCAATCGGATTTACAAAATCCACCTGAGCAGTAAATTCTTCATTTCTGCTTGGGTTATCATTTCGAAGTCTGGAATTGATCGTCTCCAAATCGTCTTCGAAAAGCGAGTTTACGAAGGAGTTCTCTCGATTATTTCTGCTGTACAGGGTCAAAAAACTAAACTCTTTTCCCTTTTTCTCGAAAGTCCGGGTGTAGTTCACACTTACGTCAATCGAATTGGACTCATCTACTACATCTGTACTTCTAAGCGCAGTTCTAATAAGTTGATCATTCAGAAAGTTTCGAGTAAGAAAATCATTTTGATTACTATTGGAATTTCTCACTCCAAAGTTTATCGAACCAGTTAAGAAATTGAATTTGTCAATCTCATAATCCATTCCGAAATTATATCTACCAAATAAGTCTCTTCGCTCTGTATCGGCTGATTGCAAAATTCTTGAAATGCTATTATCCGGATTGTTCAACAACTGCTCATTTTCAAAACGACCATTTATATTATATCCGGCTCTACCATATCCGCCCAGTGAAAATCCAAACTTGCCCTTTCGTGCCGCGCCGTTCAAGCTCAAATTTGATCCTCTTAGACCGAAGCCACTATTTACGTTTAGCGTCATTCCCTGGAAGTTGTTCTTCTTAGTGATGATATTAATCACCCCGGAAGTACCCTCTGCATCAAATCTCGCTGATGGAGAAGTGATCACTTCCACCGCTTTGATTTCGTCAGCTGGAATTTGTCTCAACGCATCTGCAATGCTGCTTGCTGTGATTGCCGAAGGTCTGTTATCGATCAATACCTGAATATTGCTACTTCCGCGCATGGATACGTTTCCGTCAAAGTCCACTGAAAGCATCGGCACTCTTCTAAGTACGTCTGTTGCATCACCACCGGCAGTGGTCTTATCGTTTTCTGCTTTGTAGATCGTACGATCCACTCGCTCTTCGATTAGATCACGCTGTCCCTGTACAGTTACCTCTTCCAGTGCTACACCTTCGTCATTTAATTCGATTGTTCCGAGGTTGATGTCACCTGTTGGGGAAGTAACTTGAATATCTTTGATTACTTTGGTTTCAAAGCCAAGAAAGCTAATTTTCAAATCATAGCTACCCAGTTCAAATCCTGCTATGAAAAATGTCCCCTCACCATCCGCCACTCCACCGGCAATATTGGTGTCAGTGCCTGCCTTATATAGAGCTGCAGTAGCATAAGCAACTGCCTCGCCGGTTTTAAGATCTTTCGCCACTCCGATAATCCGTGCTGGTTGCTTAGCTGCTGGTGGTGTGTCTTGCGCCTGTACAAGACTAAAGCCAAAAAACAGGTTAAAAACGAGTAAAAAGATAGATTTTTGCATGTGGAAATGGTAGTTGACTTTTTTTAAAACAGTGTCGGAGAAATTGAATTTGATTTTTTGTTTTCTTCCTCCCTATTCAATACCCCAAAAAAAGAGGGTTTGTTTGAGGAAAAATCTCATAATAGATAGCGAGGCAGGTTACGTCGACAAAGACCCCTTTTTAGCAGATCAAATACAGAGGGAATCGACGAAGGGCTTTTATCTGCCCATTGAGGTGGTTTGTAGACGTGGACCCACTATCTGTAGATTTAATTATAAATAGTGCGATACTTTTAATTAGTTTACTACTTGCAAATCACCTCTATGCTCACACTCAACTCAAGCAAACGCGTCTCAATTTTAGTCCATGTATTAGGTTGGTTTGCCTTGATCACCGTTCTACTTTTACTTTCTCCTCTTTCTTGGCGAGTAAATATTCCTACCGAATTTTGGTATCGACAGATATTTTTAGTCTGCATGCTGCTTCTTATTTTTTATGGAAATATGACTTGGGTAGTCCCAAAGTTTCTTTTCGAAGGCAAGCTCTTCGTATTTCTACTCTTAGTAATAGTCTCAGGAGTTTTATACCTCGGAGTTATTATCTATTTCGAAAGCCTGATCAAGCTTCCTGAGTTGATGTTCAAAGCATTTAATCCGGATAAAGTCTACAAACCGGGAAAGCGCTGGGTCTCCGGAGATATTTTCCATTTATTGCTGTATCTGCTTTCCGTCGGAATCAGCACGGCGGTGGCATCCGTTCAGAAATGGCAAAAGGATGAATCACTTCGTCAGGAACTTGATCAGCAGCGGATCAATACCGAGCTCTCCTATTTAAAAGCGCAAATCAACCCCCACTTCTTCTTCAATACGCTGAATAACATCTATGCGCTTACTAACCTTGATGTGAAAAAAGCCCAAGAAGCCTTGCTTAAGCTTTCCAGAATGATGCGCTATGTCTTATATGAAAATCAAAAAGAAGAGACTTTACTTAGCAAAGAAGTGAATTTCATCAATGACTACATCGAGTTGATGAAAATGCGCCTTTCGGCAAATGTGACTTTGAATATTCAGATCGAAACCCCTAAAGATGATCTTATCATCGCTCCCATGTTGCTGCTTCCTTTCTTGGAAAATTGCTTCAAGCACGGGATTAGCTCTCAGCAAGACTGCGTAATCTTGGTCAAGCTGGAAGTCATGGGTAAAACGCTCTTCTTTGAAACCAAAAATCATATTTTCCCGCTTCATCCAGATAGTCCGGAATCCCAAGAAAATGGGATTGGCCTTACGAATACCAAAAGAAGATTAGAGCTGCTCTATCCTGAAAAACACCGCCTGAAATTTGGTATTGCCGAAGCCAATCAAGAGTATTGGGTTAATCTTACCCTGAATCTCGAATGATACTGAACTGCGTAGCCATAGACGATGAACCGCTAGCCTTGGAATTGGTGAGCAAGTTCATTGAACAAACGGCCTTTTTGAAATTGACAGGTAAATTCTCCAATGCCATCGAGGCGCTGAGCTTTATCAATCAAAAAGAAGTGCAACTCATCTTTATGGATATCCAAATGCCGGATTTGTCCGGCATGGAGCTAGCGAGAGTCTTGGACGGGAAGAAAAAATCGGAGCACACTCGAATCATTTTTGCGACAGCTTATCATCAGTTTGCCATCGAGGGATATAAAGTCGATGCCTTGGATTATTTACTGAAGCCCTACAGCTACGAGGAATTTTTAAATGCTGCGACAAAGGCCTCGGCTTACTTCGAAAGACTCAATCAAAACGAGCAATCTGAAAACAAGGAGTCGGAAAAACCCAATCCGGATTACATTTTCCTGAAAGTAGAGTATCAACTCGTCAAAGTCCTCCTCAAGGAAATTGCTTATGTGGAAGCATACAAGGATTATGTGAAGGTTCACTTGACTTCAAAACCTAATCCAATTCTTTCGCTGACAAGTTTGAAAAGTATGGAGGAACTCCTTCCCTCCGATCAATTTATGCGAGTGCATCGCTCCTTTATCGTCGCCCTAGACCATATTGATTCTGTGTCTAAAAATGTGATCAATATCGGAAACCAGTCCAT
>JBBQDY010000172.1:0-6916 GCA_038320155.1 Cytophagales bacterium | reverse complement strand
CCATGATCGACAGTAATGATCATGGTGGTTTTGTCTTTGTATTGAGGGTCGGACTGGAGGTATTCCCAGATTTCTTTGATGTAAGCATCGGTTTGCTTGGCAGACCAGATGTATTGATCGTATTTATTGCCATGTGCCCAGTCATCAGTTTCACCATAAGAGATAAAAAGGACTTTAGGCTTTTTGGTTTTCAGAGCCTCCATAGCATAATGATGCGTAAAAGGATCCAATCGAACTCCATCCCAAGGACCGCGAATTTCATCCTGCATACGATTAATTAGCTCTTCCTTTTCCGTCAAGTTCGGGCCAGTAATTTTTGCAAAGCCGGCATTGACAGGAATTCCGCTTCGCTCTGTATTGATGATGTATGGAAACACATCCCAAGAGCCGAAAGCCATTACTTTACCTTTGTATTCCGGCATTCGATTAAGATATTCTAAGAAAGTGACGTTTTGATTGTTGATTTTATCATTGCTGTTAATCGTGGAATCATCGGCAAATCCGCTCAGCACTTCATTGTAACCCGGGTAGGAAAACCACATTTTATTCTGATTATCTACCCGATTGCTGTAAGCCCGATTGCCATATATTTGACCTTCTTTGGCAATGATATTCCAGAAAAATGGAAACAACATTTCCCTTCGTTTGGTCGGATCAGGCGACCAATAATCCTCCATAAGTGAATTTGGAGTCTCGATCATTCCCGTATCATTGACCATCAGGGAGTCTGCGCCTTTGAAAAGTTCCTGCCAACGCAGACCATCGAAGGTGATCAATACAATATTTTCTGTTTTATAATCTTGTGCTTGAGCTGAACCAACTAGTATGCCTGCAAGGACAACAAGGGTAATTAATCTTTTTTTCATAGTGTTTCGAAAATTTTAAAAAATCCGCTTCCAAGTAAGGAAGCGGATTAAGATTTATTTATTTCAATACTCCAATTTAAGCTTTAAATCCTTTTAGCTTTCTGACTTCAAACTTTAGCTTTCTGACTTCAAGTCTTAGCTTTCTCACTTGATTTCAAACTTCCGAACCTACTTCGCATCCCACCACACCCGAGTGGTAAGCGCGTCTTCACCTTGGCGAGCAATGGCTTCCTTATAATTGTCGGAATTCAGAGATTGGACACTTCCCGGATAGATGAATCTTACCGGAACCGAATTGATAAACGCAGCAGGACCAGGGACGATTTGAGGGTATCCGGTTCTTCGCCAGTCATACCAGCCTTCCATTCCGGTAAAGAATAAGGCTAACCATTTCTGGGTTCCGATTTTTCTCAGCTTTTCCTGAGAAGTACCGGTAAAAGCAACATCAGCTTGCTGGTAATAAGCATTGTCTACTACAAGTTTAGATGCAATCTGAGGAAGATTGATCAACGTATATCTTGCCTTATAGTAATCTACCGAAGACTGGATTCCGTTTTTGTAAAATTCTTCAGCTGATCCTGTGGTGATAAAACCCTTTTCTCTCGCTTCTGCAAGAATAAACTGAAGCTCAGAATAGCTCATCAAAACTGCCTGATATCCTATTGGATTAGCCAATGGCGTACATGCACTGCACGAAAACAACAAACCTACTCGGGAGATAAAGTTTGATCCGCCCTTTGTCGCATCTCCGGACGGGGAATACTTCAGAGCTTCTTCATCTCCAAGTCCATTTGGAACTCCCTGATATGCTTCCGGTGCACCGATTACACCTGCTCCTGAAGCATTTGTAGGTTGCGCATACGCGAATAATCTTGGGTCATTTAAGCTCTTGAGCACATTTTCCATCTTTTCGCTCAGTCTGATTTCATCGTACGAACCTGACCTTGTCGTGTATAATGGATGCTGATTTGGCACATCTTGAAGATACTGAAGCGCGGCTTCGTCAAGATTGGATGTGAAAATCGGTGACTGAGCCGGATTCGCCAAAATGGCCTGCAATTCCGCTGATGGGTTATTCCGATCTGAAAGTCTCATCAGAATTCTCAATCGGAGGGAATTAGCAAACTTTTTCCAGCGAAGCACATTTCCATTAAATAGGATATCACCTTCCACTTTTTCAGTAGAAGTTCCCAACAGGTCATTCGCATCTTTCAATTCTGCCAAAATACCAATGTAAATATCCTCCTGCTTGTCAAATTTCGGATAGTTGGTTTCAGCTTTTGCCTGAATTGCTTCTGAATAAGGGAGATCTCCGTAGGCATCCGTCATAAATGAATATAGGTTTGCTCTCATCACTTTGGCAATTCCCACGTAGTTTTTCTCACCTGCTGCTTCAGATATCAAGATTACATTATTGATATCTCTGAGCGCATTGTAAAACGTGCTGTATGGGTTTCCCTGAGGTCCCCAGTTGTATCGGTCTTCGTTTGTAAACTGGATTTTGGCAGTTTGCTGCATCACCAAATTTCCGTATCCCCAGGATTTTCCGGCGATTTCATTAGTCGTACTTCGAATGATATTAGGAAGCAAAAGAGCAGAAGAAACTACCTCAGGACTATTTGGATTGATGTTCGTTTCTTCAAAATCCTTGTCGCAGCTACTCAGGGCAAGCAATGCTACCATCCCGAATCCTGCAAAATATTTTTTATTGAATGTCATGATTTTTGTTTTTAGAAAATTATTGATTCCTTGGATAGCTTAGAATTTCACGTTCAAATTGAACCCATAACTTCTGGTAGACGGGAAAGACATGTCCTCAACGCCTGGAATCAAAGTTCCTCCACCCATTGCCATTGTTTCAGGATCGAAGTGTGGATTCTCTGTCCAAAGCGCCAGATTACGTCCAACAAGCGAGATTTTCACATCCTGGATTGGTAGCTTTCCCAATATGCTTCTTGGAATCGTATAGCCAATGGTGACTTCTCTGAGTTTGAGGAATGTTGCATCGTATAAAGCTGCTTCTACGTTGTTTCTTTCGTAGTACCGATTGTGCCAGTTACGTGAAGAGATTTTCACGGTATTTGGAGAGAACGATCCATCTGTATTTTTGATCACACCTGGACTGATGATACCGTTACCTTCCGCAGCCAGGTCATATCCATTTTCTCTTCCAAAAAGAGTCTCTTCCAGCTGACCTGACGTACTTCCTATTGTTTTGGTACGGGAAACTACAATTCCTCCATATCTGAAATCAAACAAGAAACCCAGATTAAATCCTTTGTAATTCAGGTTATTTTGAAGGCCCAACATCCAATCCGGATTGTAATTTCCCTGCAATTTCAGGGTTGGATTTGTGATTGGAGTTCCGGTGGTCGTATGAATAATCTCACCAAAATATTCACTGGCTGGATCTTCTACTCTCGAGAAACCTGCTCCATAAATATTTCCCATTCGCTCTCCTACTCTTGCCTGAATATTTGCACCATTTCTACCCGTCATGGAATAGGTGGTCAAGTTATCAGTCAGTTCCAATACAGTTCCTCTTGTTCTGGTGAAGTTTGCCATGAAGTCCCAGCTGAAACCACTTGCTGTTTTTATCGGACTCCCGCTCAAAACGATTTCAATTCCCTTATTCTGGATTTCTCCGGCATTGATGATTCTTGACGCGTAACCAGTTGCGATATCCAGTTCGATCGGGATGATCTGATTTCTGGTTCTATTGTCGAAATACGTAAAGTCAAAACCCAACTTTCCGTTCATCAATCTGATGTCAATCCCTGTTTCAAATGAAGATGTTCTTTCCGGCTTCAGGTCTGCATTGGACAATCTGCTTGATTCGGATTTGGTTTGAACTGTTCCCCAAGCTGTCTGCGAATTGTACACGTTTGTCAGACTGTATGGATCTGTATCATTTCCTACTTCTGCATAAGCTACTCTAGCCTTCAGGAATGAAATCGAAGAAGGCAAAGTGATCATGTCAGAAATCACAGCACTCACAGTGGCTGAAGGGTAGAAATAACTGTTGTTTTTAGCAGGAAGTGTGCTGGACCAGTCGTTTCTTCCAGTAATGTCCATGAACAAGACATTTTTAAATCCAATCTGACCAAAGCCATATAGCGAATTAATTCTCTTTTCAGAGGTAAATTGGTTCACTTGCAAGTTTACCGCAGTGTTGGTAAAATTATAAATCTCTGGGATTAATAATTGAGGAGCAACAGTTTGTAAATACCTGCTTTCCTGACGCATTTGATTTCCTCCCAGAGCCACACTATAAGACCAAACAGGCTTGGTGGTTTCTGAATAGGTCAACAAGAAATCAGAGTTTTGCTCACTGAAAGACACAATGTCTTCCCTGTAACTTCCTTTGGGGAATCGCTGGGTACTGAAAGCCCTCCTTCTGTCGCGGAGTTCGTTGTAGGCATCCAGACCTGATCTCAGCATTAGACTTAATTTCGGAGTAAATTTGTAGGTGGCGGAAATGTTACCGAAAATTCTGTCTTTCGACTGTCCGTTTGTGTTTTCATAAACATTGAAATACGGGTTGTCGTGATAGTTGTAGTTGTAGTTGAACTGCTGAACTCCTTCTCTATCCCGCATCCAATAATCTCTCAGGCTGTTATTGTTCAACTGACGACCATACCAAATAAAGAGATACATCAAGTTTTCAGTACCATAGCTGATATTTGGACGGTTTCCACTCTCTGTTCTTTGAAAGTTGAAAATCGAATTAACCGTCAGCTTATCGGTAATATTCATGCCTCCATTCATCGCAATGGTGTTCCGCTTCAGGTCTGTGTTTGGCACAATGCCAGTCTGATCCAGATTTGTCCAGGAAAGTCGGATGTTAGATTTTTCATTGGATCCAGCTAGGGAAACATTGTTTGATAGGGTCAATCCTGTCTGGAAGAAGTCATTGACATTATTCGGTTGGGAGACCCAAGGCGTAGGTATAATTTTACTTCCTGAAGGAGCATTCAAATCACCTCCTCGAAATCCGGTTACATCTCTTGGAGAATCAAACTGAGGAATCAACAATCCTGCATCCAGTTCAGGACCCCAGCTTTCATCTACGCCATCGGCAGCACCCGCACCTGAACCGTTGACAAATGCGAATTGACCATTATTTCCCTGGCCATATTTGTTTTGCCACTGCGGCAGTCGCAACGGGTTTTCAAAGGTCGTATTAGAGTTGATCGTCACACCAAGGCCTCTTTTTCCTTTGCCAGTTTTGGTTGTGATCAATATTGCACCATTTGCAGCTCGCGAGCCATACAAGGCGGCGGCAGCCGGACCTTTCAAGACGGTCATGGAAGCAATGTCATCCGGGTTGATCTCGCCAGCCGCATTTCCATAATCCACTTCCTGATTTCCTGATCCGGATGAACCTACGATATTATTTGAAATCGGAACTCCATCAACTACAAAAAGTGGCTGATTCGCATTGATGTTCAAAGAGGACTCCCCTCGGATGGTCACTCTTGAAGAACCTCCAATTCCGGAGGAACTATTGGTCACTTGGACACCAGCAACCCTTCCGCTGAGGGAATTGATCACATTGGTTTCCCGAGCTTCTGTAAATCGATCTCCCGAGACAGTCTGCACAGAATAGCCGAGCGCTTTGGTCTCGCGCTCTACCCCAAGGGCTGTTACCACCACTTCATTCAGTGCTAATCCTTCGTTTAGACTGATGTCGATCACCGAAGAATTGGCTATTGCCCGCTCGATGCTTTCAAAGCCTACAAAAGAAAAAACCAACGTCTCGTTGGATGCAGCTTGGATTACATACATTCCGTCCGCGTTCGTGACGGTACCTCGATTCGTACCTTTTACCAAGACAGTCGCGCCTGGTAAATTCTCCATGTTTGCATCAGTAACCTTCCCTGATATTAGGGATTCCTGCGCAAACGAAAAATTCATGATTAGCAATAAACTGGCAGTTGCCACCCATTGCCAAATGCTTTTGTTAGCAGTCATTTTTGTGTAGATGTTTTTAATAATGATTTTGGTTAATTATTTACCAAAGCTATACATCTATCATTCTTTCATGATTAAATCAGAATTACCAAAACATGAATTAATAACCACCTACACTACAGTAAATGAGTTAAAAAGCAGCAATTTAGCTTTTTAAAAATGGTTTTAGACCTTCAGAACACCTCCTGTGTTTCGCTAATTTTAAGAAAATATTAAAAAATAAAGTATATAAATGCTAAACTTTAAAATTGAATTGAATGTGCCGATTTGGAAATCAATCCCTAGAAATTTCCCCAAGCCTTTTCAGGCTGAAAACTTTGAAATTACAATCTCCAATTGTGAAGTTGAGATCATTTTTTTTCACTAAACTGATTTTCGCATCAACCAATCTGTCTGAATTTCATCCCCAAAAAGAAACGGATGGCTTCCAAATTTCTCAAAGCCATTCCGCTCGTAAAAACTAATCGCCCGCTGATTATGCTCCCATACTCCCAGCCAGATGTATTTCTTCTCTAGTTGCTTCGCAAAATCAATTGCATGCTCCAAAAGCTTTTTCCCCAAACCCAATCCGATATATTCATCCAAAAGATAAAGTCTAGAAATTTCAAGGCTTTCTGGATCATGGACATCTGTTTGCGCTGAGCAGAGATTTAGTTTAGTGTAACCAATGATTTTATCATTTGCTTTGATAATGAAAAAGCTAGATGCGGGATTAGCTAATTCTTTCGAAAATTGGTCTTCCGTGAAGGCCTCATCCAGATAGGCAATTACATTTTCAACCTTATTATTTGCCGTAAAAGCTTCCATGAATGAACGTCGAGCCATTTCAAGCAGCGGCAGTATGTCGGCTGGTTGTGCTTTCTTTACTTGGAAGTCGGAATTATTTGAAGCCACGATTTAGATTTTTCAAAGCTACTTGAATTTGACTGAGCGGGTATTCCCCCAAAATTGAACGGTAATTTCCTGAAGGATGAATCACCACAAAACTTCCACAGGGATACGGAAACTTAAAAAATTCCCTCGCAAAGATCATCTCCGGATCTGGATTCCATTGGATGCTCTTTCCATATTTTTTC
>JBBQDY010000171.1:0-6965 GCA_038320155.1 Cytophagales bacterium | reverse complement strand
TGACTTACTTTATATTTCTTTTTAAAGGGATCTGCCTCTTTGGTCTGATCCCATTTTTTCTCGGTTTGGTTGAGCAGCGTATCGTAATATTCTACAGGGTCTATCTCAGTAAGGGCCAGCTTGATGATTTTTTCCGGGACTTGACGTATTTTCAGCTCGCGCTGGATTCGAGATCGCCCCCATTTCTTGATCCGAAATTTCCCTCTGCAAAATGATCTCGCATAGCGCTCCTCGTCCACATATTCTTCGGCGATCATCTCTGCGATTAACTTTTCGGCGGCTTCCCCTTCAATTCCTTTTTCACCCAATTTCCTTCGAATGTCCCAAGAACAGCGCTCTTGATAGGCGCAGTAAGTAGTCAACTTTTCATGTGCTTCTTCGGCAGACCAATACTTTTTTGAGGGCTGATCCTCGTTAAACTTTCCCCAACTGGACATTTTCCGTAATTTTAACAGAAAGTAAATTTCAAATCTATTTTTGTTAAACCAAATAAATTTTAACCCTCATCATGCGCAAGAAACTAATAGCCGGAAACTGGAAGATGAACTTAACCCTTGACGAAGGTCAAAAACTCACTTCTGAAATCGTCAATATGTTCAAGGACGAAAAAGTTAAAGATGTGATTGCGGTACTCAATCCTCCTTTTCCTCATTTATTTCCTGTAAAAAAATTGATCGGGGACACGCCGGGAATTTCTGTGGGTGCACAAAACTGCTCAGAAAATGAATCTGGTGCATTTACTGGAGAGGTTTCTGCAAAGATCCTGGCTTCTTTCGGAGTAGACTATGTGATCATCGGCCACTCCGAGCGAAGAGAATATTTCAAAGAGTCCAATGAGATGCTAGCTGCGAAAGTAAAGGCTGCTTTAGCAAATGGACTGATCCCTATTTTTTGCTGTGGAGAATCACTTGAGATCCGAAATGCCGGTACGCATGAGCCTAATGTGAAATTTCAATTGACGGATAGTTTATTTGGCCTTAATGCATCCGATTTTGCAAAAGTGGTGATTGCTTATGAGCCAATCTGGGCTATAGGCACTGGTAAAACTGCCACTTCGGATGAGGCGCAAGAGATGCATTTGGCTTTGCGAAGACACATCGCTTCCAAGTATGGCAAAGACATCGCAAACAATACTTCCATCCTTTACGGGGGTAGCATGAATGCTGGCAATGCAGCTGATTTGCTTTCCAAGCCAGATGTCGATGGTGGACTGATCGGAGGAGCTTCGCTGAAATCAAGGGATTTCTTGGAGATCATCAAATCCTTTTAATTCATGGATTACCTGGAGTTTAAAATCAAATGCCTGGAGGAATTCCGGGAAATCCTTATTGCCGAGCTATCCGAAATCGGGTTTGATTCTTTCCTCGAGACTGAGGAGGGAATCGATGCCTATTCTCTTTCTGAAGATTTTGATCGGGTGGCTTTTGATGAAGTCATTTCCAACTATTCCGATGCCGCTCAAATACAGCTTTCCGAAGGGGAAATGGAAAAAATCAATTGGAATGCGGAGTGGGAGAAAAACTATGATCCGATTGCAGTAGATGATTTGGTCTATGTGCGAGCTTCATTTCACCCGTCACAGCCTGGCTTCAAGCATGAGATCGTGATCAACCCAAAGATGTCATTTGGCACAGGCCACCATGCGACAACCTTCCAAATGCTACGACATCAAGGTACCATCGACCATCAAGGCAAAAAAATCCTCGATGTAGGCTCTGGAACCGGAATTCTGGCCATTATGGCTCATCTCCTTGGGGCAAATGAAATTGAAGCATTTGACATCGACGATTGGTGTGTGGATAACGGCAATGAAAACTTTGACCTGAATAGGGTGACGGCTCGTATGGGTTTGGGCACGATTCGGGAGGTCAATCCAACTGGCCCTTTTGACATCGTGTTAGCGAATATCAATAAGAATGTCTTGCTGGAAGAGATGGGGATTTATGCGGAGCTCTTGATTCACCAAGGCTTTTTGCTACTTAGTGGTTTTTACACCGAAGACATAGCAGACTTGGAACAGTTGGCTAATCAAATTGGCCTTGAACTTATTACGCAGCAAAGCAAAGACAACTGGGCAGCTTTGATTCTTCAAAAGAAAAGATGACTGAGTTAATCATTTATGCAGTTTTATTTTTAGTGCTAATCGGGCATTGCCTCTTGGCAGGTAAAATGTATCGAGCTGTTCACGAAAATCAAACCTTGACCATTCAGGAGAAAAATGACTGGAAACTCAAGGCGCTGATCTTTCCAGCCTATTTTTGGACACAGTATCAGAATCGCTAAAATCAATACTAAGCGTATTGAAATCTTAGGCTGCTTCATGCCCTTTTGCACCTTAAACTAATTCGATTCACTTAAAGCCCCGAAGTTTACTAATTTAGCCAAATGGAGTACATCTGGAAACAAAAACCCAAAACCTCACAAGCTGAAATCGATCGACTAGGTAAAGAGATCAACGTCAACACGATTCTAGCGAATGTTTTGATTAACAGAGGGGTGGAGAGTTTTGAGGACGCAAAACAGTACTTCCGGCCAAGTCTCAGTGAATTGCACGATCCCTTTTTGATGAAGGATATGACTGAAGCTGTAGACCGTATTCAGGAGGCCATTGCCAATGAGGAGCAAATTATGGTCTATGGAGATTACGATGTGGATGGCACGACTGCCGTTTCTTTGGTCTTTGGATTCTTGACGAATTTCTATCCACATGTGGTTTTTTACATTCCCGATCGCTACAAAGAAGGCTATGGGATTTCTGAAAAAGGGGTTCGATATGCTGCTGAGCAAGGCATCAAATTGATTATTGCTTTGGATTGCGGGATCAAGGCGATCGAAAAAGTGGCTTTGGCAAAACAGTTGGGCGTAGATTTTATCATTTGTGATCATCATACTCCGGGTGATTCTTTGCCAAAGGCAATAGCAGTTTTAGATTCCAAAAGAAGCGATTGTCTTTACCCATACAAAGAATTAAGCGGCTGCGGCGTAGGATTCAAATTGATCCAAGCACTCGCGAAGACCAGAGGTATGGAAGATTCCTCTTGGTATCCTTATCTGGATTTGGTTGTGGTAAGTATTGCAGCGGATATTGTACCAATCACGGGTGAAAATCGAATTTTATCTTATTACGGTTTGGACCGAATCAATACCAATCCCAGACCTGGGCTCCAAGCTTTGATGGTCAAAAGCAATTTGGTGAAAGAGGTGGGAATCTCTGACATTGTTTTCAAAATTGGTCCTCGGATCAATGCATCAGGAAGATTAGAGCATGCCAAAGCCTCCGTGGAATTGCTGTGTTCTACTGACCTGGACGTGGCGATGGAGCGGGCGAAATTAGTCGATGAGGTGAATTTGACCCGACGTAATTTTGATGAAAACATCACCAAAGAAGCATTTGAGATGATGGAAATCAGAGAAGAAACCGGCCAGTGGAATTCCACGGTTCTGTTCAAAGAGGATTGGCATAAAGGGGTGATTGGTATCGTAGCAAGTCGCTGTATTGAGAAGTATTATCGGCCCACGATTATTTTGACGGAGTCAAATTCCAAAGCGACAGGAAGTGCCAGATCTGTTGTAGATTTTGATATTTACGAAGCCATTGCCGAATGTTCCGATTTGTTGGAGCAGTTTGGTGGTCATAAATACGCGGCAGGATTGACCCTTGCTGTTGAGAATGTGCCTGCTTTTCAAGCGAAATTTGAAGCGGTGGTGAAAAGTAGGATTCAGGAAGTTCATCTTAAACCTGTGATCGAAGTGGACGAAGAATTGCTTTTGGACCAGATAAATTTCAAGTTTTACAATATCTTGAAGCAAATGGCGCCGTTTGGCCCTGGAAATACCGAACCGATCTTTCAGATTTCCAAGGTACGTGCGAAAAATGTCACCGTTTTGAAGGACAAGCATTTGCGCTTTGAGATAGAACAAGATGGTCAGTTGACTACCCCGATTTGTTTGGGGTTTGGAATGGCCGATCGAGCCAAAGATCCTGAACTGACTACGGTCAATATGCTTCAGAGTAAAATGAGTTTCGATATTGTCGCAGAAATGAGGCAAAACGTCTTTCGGGATAAAAGCAGTTTGCAACTTTATGTGAAAGACATCAAATTTGATTGATATGATCCTACGAGCAGAACATTTGGTAAAAATATATAAAGGCCGCCGCGTGGTCAATGACATCTCTGTGGATGTGAACCAAGGCGAAATTGTGGGATTGCTAGGTCCAAACGGAGCAGGAAAAACCACTTCCTTTTACATGATCGTTGGACTGATTCAGCCAAATGAAGGCAAGATTTTTTTGGAGAATGAGGATATTACCAGTCTCCCGATGTACAAGCGTGCAAAGCTCGGAATTGGCTATTTGGCTCAGGAAGCATCGGTTTTCAGGAAGCTTACTGTAGAGGAAAACCTCATGGCCGTGCTGGAGATGACTAAAATGCCGAAGCAGGAGCGCAAGGAAAAAGTCGATAGCTTACTCGAGGAGTTCAGCTTAACTCATGTTCGTAAGAACCTAGGAATGGTACTTTCAGGTGGAGAGCGTAGGCGGACAGAAATCGCCAGAGCATTGGCTGTTAACCCAAAGTTCGTTTTGTTGGATGAGCCCTTTGCTGGTGTGGATCCGATTGCGGTAGAGGAAATTCAATCCATTGTAGCAAAGCTGAAGACCAAAAACATTGGGATTCTGATCACTGATCATAATGTGAACGAGACGCTTTCGATTACTGACCGAGCGTATTTGATGTTTGAAGGAAAACTTTTGAAAGCGGGTACCGCAGAAGAATTGGCAGCAGATGAGCAAGTGAGAAAGGTATATCTGGGCAGTCAGTTTGTGTTAAAACGTAAAATTTTCAACTGATGGAGGTGCTCAATACCTTTATGACCTGGATTTTTAAGAACCGACTGGGTCAGATAGAAAATTTTAAGAAAAATCCCATTGAGGTGCAGCTGACTATTTTTAAAGAATTGATCGAAGCTGGAAAACGAACCGAATTTGGAAAAGAATTTGATTTCGCCTCGATTCGGAATTACGATGACTTTGTAAAAAAAGTACCGATCAAGGATTATGAAGGAATAAAACCCTACATCGATAAGACGATGAGAGGTGCCCAAAATGTGCTTTGGAATACCGATATCGAATGGTTTGCCAAATCTTCTGGGACTACTTCCAGCCGGAGCAAGTACATTCCAGTCACCACCGAAAGTCTGGAAGAATGCCATTATAAAGGCGGGAAGGATATGCTTTCGCTCTACGTGGCAAATTACCCGGATTCAAAACTTTTCGCTGGAAAGAGTCTCACGATCGGAGGGACTTTGGAAAAAAACCCATTGAACCCTCAAGGGACTGCACGTGCTGGAGATATCTCTGCAGTGATCATGCAAAATCTCCCAATCTGGGCACAATTTGTTCGGACGCCATCCTTAGAAACTGCCCTCATGAGCGAATGGGAAGCCAAAATTGAAAAGATGGCGCGTGAAACCATGAATGAGGATGTCACTTGCATTGCAGGAGTTCCTACCTGGACCATTGTCCTTTTGCAACGCATTTTAGAGATCAAAAAAGCAAAGCACATCCTGGAGGTCTGGCCAAATCTGGAAATTTTCTTCCATGGCGCAGTGGCATTTGGACCCTATAGAAGTCTGTTTAAAGAATTAATTCCCTCGGAAAAGATGCGCTACATGGAGACATATAATGCGTCTGAGGGTTTCTTCGGTCTCCAGGATCAAAAGGATTCCGATGAATTATTGCTTCTGCTGGATTATGGGATTTTCTATGAGTTTATCCCAATGGAAGATTGGCTTAGTGAAAATCCAAAGGTGATCCCGCTTTGGGAAGTGGAGGAAGAAGTCAATTATGCCATGGTCATCAGCACAAATGGTGGATTATGGCGCTATAAAATTGGCGATACCCTAAAATTCACTTCAACAAAACCCTATCGATTCCGAATCTCAGGCCGGACAAAGCATTTCCTTAATGCATTTGGAGAAGAAGTAATCGTAGAGAACGCAGAGAAAGCGATTCAGTATGCCGCCGAACATACCGAAGCTACCATAGCCAACTTCACTGCTGCGCCAATCTATTTCGAAAATTCAAGTGCAAAAGGAACTCACGAATGGGTAATCGAATTTCAGAAAGCGCCATCGGATAAAGCGAAATTTGATTCCTTATTAGATGAGCATTTGCGGGAAATAAATTCAGACTACGATGCCAAGCGGTATAAAGATCTTGCACTTGTAGCTCCGATTATTCACCATGCGCCATCAGGTCTTTTTGAAAAATGGATGGGGAAGCGAGAGAAACTGGGAGGTCAGCATAAGGTTCCTAGACTTTCGAATAGTAGGGAATATGTGGAGGAAATCTTAGGGATGATGTAGCGCTTAATCCACAAAGTACATATCGATCATCCCTTTGTTTTTAGCCGATATTTTGCCTCTGTAAGTACAGGAAATCGTTGCTTTGATCAACTCATAAGTGCTGCCAGATATATTTATTTTGCCAGGTTTGGAGTTTTGCTCCATTCTAGCAGCAGTATTTACCGTATCTCCCCAAATGTCGTAGGCAAATTTTTTCACGCCAACTATCCCTGCGACCACGGGGCCTGAACTTATCCCCACCCGAATTTCAAAAAGTCCGCCTTCCGTATACTTTTTGTTCATGATAGTTATCAGGTCTTTGGCAGCCAAAACACATTTATGAGCGTGATCACTTTCTGAATCCGGAATGCCCGAGACCGCTAAATAAGCGTCTCCAATAGTTTTGATCTTTTCCAATCCAAATTTTTCCATGATTCCATCGAAAAGTTTGAAATATTCATGGATTTCGACTACCAGCATTTTGGGACTGAGCTTTTCTGAGATCGAAGTGAAATTGACGATGTCTAAAAATATCACACTGACATTTTCGTAATTGTCAGCAATGTAAGTTTCACCGGCTTTTAATCGCTGCGCAATGCTGCTTGGTAGCATATTTAAAA